>CAZGNL010000012.1:0-53952 GCA_964527475.1 uncultured Syntrophaceae bacterium | reverse complement strand
GTGGGGCGATTGAGCGGGCCCCGGACAGCTTACGTGACATGACAGATGTCGGTAGCATGACGTTGAATGCCTGCCCGGCTAGGGCCTCCCCTCCAAGTCCATGCGCAGCGTGCGCGCTCTTGGAGTACCCTGTCCGAGGCGAAGCCCCGGACCAGTAAACAACGGGAAAGACTTTCATATTTCGTTGTCGCTTTCTTGCGATGATAGTTGGTATCAAACCAATAGACGCGGTATCAGTCGGAGTTGCGACCACGGGATCAGCCGAAGACGACCGTGTCCCCGTTCCCTACGTACAAGTCGCTCTGGGAACCCTTGCGTCCGGTCCCTTTCACCACGGGATAACCCAGCTCCAGCATTTTCCTTACCGCGGGCAGGCCCGTGCAGTGGTTGGAAGCAATCTTCTTGAAGCCGAACTTGCCCATGTTGTTGACCCAGCCCTCTTGCTTTTCTCCAAGCTTTCCGAAGGGAGCTATGTGTAGGCCCCCGTACAAGCCGTACAACTTCCCCTTGGCCCCAAGGTTGTTGATCGCGTAGTCAGAGAAGGTAATCACGTTCTGATGGCAGCAGCCGGTGCAGAGGACCAATCCCTTGTCCTTCACGTTGAAATAGAGTGATTGCTCGCCCTGTATTTTCAATATGATAGGAAGGTCAAAACCCGCTGAGACAATTCCCGGATTGAGTTGGGTCATCTCACCCACCTTGAGCTCGACCAGTTTGCCCTTGTGCTGGATCGACCTCTTTATGCCTGACTTGGAGTACTCCGCGGAACTGATGAATTTCACACCTGGAGGATGAAATGTGCTGGGGATAAGGATCTTGATCTCGGGGTTGTACTTGAGGGTAGTCTCGAGGCCCCACAGGTGATCCAGGTGCTCGTGGGTGACATAGAGAAAATCTATTTCACCATTCTTCAGCATCTTGTCCACACCCTCATCCTTGAAACGTTTGTCCATGTATTCCGGATTCCATCCCGTATCAACCAGGAACCTGGTCTTGGAACCATCCAGGGCCTCCACCTCAACCAGGGAACACGATCCCGCACCGTTCTTAGAGTTCCACTCAGTGCTCCATTGCTCGCACTTCTTTGGTCCACCTCCCTTCATCATGTCGGCCATAAGGACCTTGGTGTCCCACCAGCCTACTTCTGAAATGCTCTTGATCGTGACCTTCTTGCACTCACCAACAGCCTTCAGATCCCGAGGCGCCGCGGAAAGATGCCGAGCCGTGACCGCGGCATCCAGCGTTAGAGCCGCTCCGCCGATAATTGCGGCCTTTACGAAATCTCTTCTGTCCATCGTCTTCATCTTCCGTCTCCTTTCTTGGTCCGGATTGGAGTTCAGGCAAAGATGCCCTCCGGCAGGTACGGGTGCGCGCCTTCGATGACTTCTATGCCTGCTTTGGCCCTTATCTTGTTGACTATGGTTTCTCCGTAAGGACAGTGAAGTGTCAGGCAGGGTCCCACGTGGTGTTCGGGGCGGCCTGATTCCTTATGCCCTTATGAATGTCCAGAAGTTTCCGTAGCCCCACCATATCTCGGAAATCAATGATTCGCCCCAGGATGCCCAGTCCTTCGGCCTTTTCGTGGACCGTCTCCTCGTCCTGGTCTGTGACGAGAATCGTCGCGGTGGTCCAGGAAATCTTTAACAGCTCGGTGATGAACTCAACGCCTGACATGGCGCGCAAGTCCCATTGGACAACAGCCAAGTCGGGTGGCTCGCAGCGACAGGCTTCCAGAGCAGACCGTGGATCACTTTGCGTGTACGTTTCAATCCCGTTATCAGCGCAACACGTTTCCATCATTGTTGCGTCGGACGGATTCTGTACCACGAGCATTGCTCTGGGCCTCTGGTTATCGGAAGCGTCGGGCATAGCGTTCAATCTCCTCTTAACTCCAGGGGGTGGGGATTTGTGGCTCAGCACACTCCTTCCACCGGGACGTTCCACTTTCTGACATAAGGCTTAAAGAGGCGTGTGCCCCCTCCTTCACTCACCACCCGGAGTATGCCTGCCCGGTCCTCCACCGTCATTCCGGACAGGCAGGTGACAGGGGTGTCCCTGAAGACTTCGGGCACGAGAGGGGTCGACGGCCCGAGGAGTATCGTGTCTCTGCACCGTGAGGCGGCCTCCAGGAGTCCTTCGATGGTGTTGTTGATTATCGTGGTGGAGGAAATGAGAGCGACGTCGTATTCAGAGAGTCTCTGGAGAGCCTCGGCAGCAGGCGCGACACCCGCAACGTCCGAATTTTCATCGAACACGTCCAACCTTTGCACCCTCTTTGCCAGAACAGGAATAAGCGGTCCAAACGCGCCTATCATTGCAACCGTGTCCGTAGGATGAAACTTCACCGCTTCCAGCGCATCGCCTGACAGACCTTGCTGAGGCGCAACGTTTACGAGTGCATTAGCTGCGGCCAATCCCAGCGCGGATTCTATCTTATGGTTCGATTCCACCATCGCTGACAGATCGGCAACGAGTTTGCCGGTCAGAGGTCGGATGCCGGAGAAAACCGAACAAGCGCTGAAGGACTGGTTCTTGAAAGTGTACGCGACTCCTGTGTTCCCGTTGTCGAGTCCGACCGCGGTGTAGCAAAGCCCTACTCGCACATCCTCGATCCGACGGGGCCCGGCTCTCTTCTCAATGATTTCTCGGATTCGGCCTCTCACCGTCATGACCTACTCCCGGCCTTTTTGAGGGCCTCATGAAGAGTGTTCATCGCGAGGTCCGCACAATGAGTGTTCTCCACGGGCAATCCACCAAGATAGTCGATAAGGACCTTGCCGGTCAGCCCCATAGCTTCTTCGATTGCAAGGCCGGTCACAATGCAAGTAACCGCGCTTCCACACGCGATCGTGGGACCGCAACCATTTGTCACAAAGGAAGCCCTTCCTATCCTGTCTTTGTCCATTCCGACGTAGATGCCGATTGTGTCACCGCACATCCCGCCCAGCATGGCAAACCCGTCCGGGGAGTCCATAGGACCGAGGTTCCTCGGGTGCAGGAAATGATCCAATACGGCTGGGGAGAAGATCTTTCGCGCGTCTTCAAGGACCAACCCTTGCAGTTCATCAAACAGTTCGTTTTCATCGTGGTTCATGCTTCGTTGTACCCCTTATTCAGGCATGGCCGTTCCCATAGATGTCCTCTTTGTTCGCGGAGGGGCCGGCCCCAAGTAGGGGAGGCGGAGTCTCCCGGTGTGCATTCCCAGGCAGAGCCAGGGAACGAGAGGAATGGATGGACTGGGAAACCTTCCGAGATCCGTCTTGGACCCACCATCCAAGTGGGCGTAGCATGCTGCGCCCCTACGGCCGAGACCCGGCGCCTTGCCGGCACTTTCATGTTTCGTTGTGCCTGTGATGTCAGTCATGTAGGTCCCTACGATTCGGACCCGCAGCAACTTCCGGGCACACAGCCTTGCACGCCGGGATTGGAACCGCAGCACGTAGAGCCCGCAGGCTGCGACTCGAATACGCTGTTTCGTGGCGCGGCCGGCACGGACATCAGTTTTTCCAATCGAGTTCCATTGCAGGATCGGCAAGTCGGGAGGTCCGAGTTCTTTCCAATTCCCACAAGAAACTCTCCTACCATTCCGCAGTCTGAGCACTTGTACTCGTAAATGGGCATATCATCCTCTCATGCGATTACTTTCTCCGGATTCAGGAGACCCTCAAGATGTTCGGCTTTGTGGAAGTTCTCCACTTTGATATTGACTGACTTCACATTCTCTATTCCCTGGACTTTCTTTTTGATGGAGTCGGCCAGAGAGTAGGCCATCGGACAAACAGGGGAAGAGGGCCGAAAGATTAAGCTCACTTCACCCTGCTCATTTGCACTCAGTCCGTGAATAAGATCCATGCGCATTATGCTGAGGCCGGTCTCCGGGTCGACCACTTCGTAGAGGACATCCCTGACCGCGCTGGTTATGGCTTCCGCGTTCATATTGCAAACTCCTCAGGAAAGTACGGACCGCTCCAAATTGTGCCAGATTTCACGGATCGAACGGCCCGCCGGGCTTTCTCCGTTTTCAGTTACGCAACGTTTTTGCACCAGGGCCTCAACAACCGCGCGATCGAACGGAATCTTGCCGGCCGCCGCGGCGCCGACCTTTACGACGAAACTCTCGATCTGTCCGGTTACTTCCGGATTTATGTCGTACTTGTTGATAATGACTGATATGGGCACGTGGAATCCCTTCACCAACTCAATTGCCCGCTCCATGTCGTGCAGTCCGGACAGAGTAGGCTCTGTCACCACCAGGACGTGGTCCGCTCCCGTGACCGAGGAGATCACCGGGCAACCAACCCCGGGCGCGCCGTCCACGATTACAAGATTCTTGTCTTTCTTGCGGGCCAGCACTTTAGCCTGATTGCGCACAAGGGCCACCAGCTTTCCCGAATTCTCGGCCCCTGGAAGTAGGGCCGCGTGAACCATAGGACCAAGGCGCGTGTCTGAAATGAACCACCGGCCATTGATAGGCTCTTCCAGGACTACGGCGTCGGCCGGGCACACGTGAAAACAAACCGCGCATCCCTCACATGCGATAGGATCCACCGAGAATTCCTCGCTGATCGCTTCGAATCTGCATGCGTCACGACAGGCGCCACAGTCGGTACACTTCTCCGGGTCTATGCGAGCGACCACTCCACCTGCAAAGTCTTCTTCATGCGTTGTCCTGGGATCGGCCAGTATGTGAAGATCCGCGGCATCCACGTCGCAGTCGGCCATGACGTTGTCTTCTGCAAGGAACCCGAAGCCGGCGGCAATGGAAGTCTTTCCTGTTCCGCCTTTGCCGCTGATGATCACGAGCTCTCTCATAGTACCGCCTCCTTGTGTTGATACGTCTGAGCCGCGGCGATCTTCTCAATTCTTCGGAACATCTCGAGTACGGATTCGCGGTACTGCGGCGCTGATTCGGTGAGCAGCTTTCCCTTCGCGTACCCTTCGGCCACGGTACGGTCATGAGGGATTTCCATGAGCACAGGTATGCCCTGACTTTCGCAAAACTCTTGTACCTTGCCGTCTCCGATGTCAGAGCGGTTCAACACAACCCCGAGACTGATCCCCAGAGGGGATACCGCTTCCACGGCTATGCGCAGGTCGTGAAGACCGAAAGGGGTAGGCTCGGTCACCAACAGAACAAAGTCGCTCCCGCGAACAGTGGTTATGACCGGACAAGAGGCCCCGGGCGGAGCGTCCAGGATTGCAATCTTCTCCGGGTTGATCTTCTCCTTCACCGCCCTGATCAAAGGAGGCGACATGGCCTCGCCAACTCGGATGATCCCGTGAACAAACTCAACCGGGCCGCACCATCCTGTTTCCACGATCCCCAGTGTCCGGAAATCCTCTCGAATGGCCTCTTCCGGACATAGCAGAGAGCATCCCCCGCAGCCGTGGCACATCTCAGGAAAAGTCAGGACCTGTTCACCGATTACCACTATCGCGCTGAATTGGCACACCTCCCCGCACTTGCCACAAAGGTTGCACTTTGTCATGTCTACCACGGGCACCGGGAGGTTGATCTCTTCCGTCTCCGTGATGAAGGGCTTGAGAAGAATATGGCAATTGGGTTCCTCCACATCACAGTCCAGCAACTGGGCCCTGGATCCCAAGGCCTCGGCCAGAGCCGTAGCGACTGTGGTCTTCCCGGTCCCGCCTTTACCACTTGCTATACTTACAATCATCTTGCACCGGTTATTTCTTTCTGAAGCCGCGGCATGGAATCCCTCTCTGTTTGATATTCGTCACCTCGTTGAGACCTACCGTCGGGATTCTGTTCATTACCGACCAAATAGGTTTTCAGAGCCTCCTGCAGAGTGGCTGCCGCCAAGGTGGCGCAGTGCGCGTCTTCCTCGGCAAGGCATCCCACCTCCCTCTCTATGGCCCCATGATCCACGTCGGCTATTTCCTCGGGCGTCCTGTTGACAGCTAGTTTGGCCGCTGCCGCTCCACACGCGCTGCTCATTCTGCATCCATCCGTCCAATACTTTGCTTCCACTACTCGGTCCCCGGAAAAGTTGAGCGAAATCTTCATACTGTCCCCGCAGCTACCCTTGAGAAAGGCGCTTGCATCCGGTGAATCTATGGTCCCTCTTTCAGGATCAAATCTACATTGTATCCAGGCCCACGCAGCGATCATTGCGAAGATCACTCCCGCTGCCGCTATAAAACCAGCCAATGACATGCGATTTTCCTCGGCAAAATGTCGGATCCACAGGGCGATCCCGCGCGTCGCGGGACGTCGCCTTCCCGGCATTTTCATGGTTCCTTGTGCCTGTAATTTCAGGCATGTGAGTTTACCTGAAAATAGATGACCCAGGATGACCCTGACGCTCGGCCTTGCACCAACTATCCAAGAGGGCGACGCATGCCTAGCCCCTACGTGCGGGACCCGGGGAAATGCTGCCGCATTCCGCATTCCGAATTCTGCGCGGGACCCACGACTTTGCGGACATTTTCATGCTTCGTTGTGCCTTCTTGAGGTATGGCCGTCGGCATCACCGTCTGTATGCTGAATTCAGCTACCAGTGAGCTTCCACATTCGGTTGTTCGGCAAATTCCACTTCATTGCGTTTGAATCGTTCCACGGCCTCCCGCACAGTGCCGGATTGATCCACGATCACTCGCGTCCCGCCGGCCTCAAGGGTCTTGAACGCGTTCGGCCCACAATGACCGGTGATCAGAACGGCTACTTTTTTGTCGGCGAGGATCTTTCCAGCCTGTATCCCTGCGCCCTTCAAGGCATTAGCGTTGACGGAATTATCAACTGTCTCCAGCAATTCGCCGTCCCGGTCCAGAATTAGTATGTACCGGGCCCGTCCGAAGCGAGGATCCAGCTTAGAGTCAACATCCTTTCCCGTTGCACTGACAGCAATCTTCATAACTACCTCCATTTATCCTGAGAGACCGCCACCACCACAGACCTGATCATCTGCTATCAATTGGAGATTTCCCAACAGCAGATGGTCGACCACCATTCCGACAGTCTCCCCTTGAGGCCCGTAGTAGACATCAATGCCTACCTGCTTGAACCCCATGAGCGGTCGCATGCCTATACCACCGACGATAATCGCGTCCGCGCCGCTTTTTTGGAGAAGGTTCACCGGAGCTTGGCATCCTCCCTGCACGTGAGGTGGATTGTGAACAAGAGTCACATCTTGAACCTGGCCGTCTTCTACATGAACCAACGTAAACACGTCGCAGTGTCCAAAATGTCCTGAACGCATAGCCTCCAGGCCTCCCGGATCCGCGGAAGGCACTGCTACAGTTTTCTTCTGCATGTTACTCTATCTCCTCTTTTGATGTTTTGTCGTAAATTGGTGCTTTGAGCCATCACTGGACCGTTCAGTTCTAACCCGCCGCGTCCGCGGATGCGGAAACTGAACCTTTCTGCACCAATTGATCAATCTTTCGACTCATGGACCGAAACGCTTGAGCTGTGGCCGAATCGGAATCCTTGGCCGCCACCGGTGTCCCTGAGTCACCTCCCACTACAACTTCCGGGTCTATGGGAATCGCCCCAAGAAACGGAACCCCGAGGTCCAGGGCGGATTTCCGTCCTCCCCCTGTCTTGAAAAGCTCTATTCTCTCTCCGCAATGGGGGCATTGAAGGCCGCTCATATTTTCCACTATTCCCAATAGGTTCATCTCCAGATTTCGGCCGAAAACGACTGATTTACGTGAATCCAGAAGCGCTACGTCCTGGGGGGTCGTCACAGTCACTGCCCATAAGGGCTTACCGAGAAGCTGGGCGATGCTGAGAGGCTCGTCTCCGGTTCCCGGTGGGAGATCTACAATCAGGTAGTCCAGTGGTCCCCAGTCCACTTCCGCAAGGAACTGCTTGAAAAGAGAGTGTTTCACCGGACCGCGCCAGACCACCGGAGTATCCTCATCAGGAAGCATGAACGCCATAGACATGACTTTGATATTCTCACGTGATGTTATGGGGATCAGGCCGTTCTCACCCATCACGGGGCTTCGGCCGTTGAGCCCTAACATTTTCGGAATGTTGGGCCCATGAACGTCGGCGTCGAGTATCCCCACCGCTTTTCCGTCAGAGGCCAGAGTCACAGCCAAATTGACTGCGACCGTGGTTTTGCCTACGCCGCCTTTGCCGCTCATTACCACTACGCGATTTCGCATAGCGGTGAGCCTTGTGGTCAAGAGTTCTTCCATGTGCAGATCTCGAGTCTGTGAATCACAGTTGGAAGCTGAAGAGCAAGTTCCACACGATTTGTCTGTCGAACAAGTTTCGTCCTTTTTCATTGTTCCCTCGATGGTAGTCTGCGTGCGTGCGATCACCAAGACACCCTTTATTTCCTCATGCTCCACGCGGTTTGACTGGAGCCGGTCCATCGGTCGACTATCTTGGCGTCGCACGCTCGCGAGAACACCCTGTGCTTTGGGCTACTCCTTCTTCTCAAGCTCCGACAGGCGGGCCTCCATAGTTGCGACCTCTTGTTTGGCCGCGGACAAATCAGCCCTGAGCGCTTCACCTTCCTCGGAAGGGGAGAGAGGAGCGGTACGCCCAAACGCGCCCCACCAACCTCCTCGGTCCCCGAAGCGCCTGCCTCGGCCGCCACCCCTTGGGGCTCCACCGCGACCGAGCCCTCGAAGGAATCCTCCGAAGGAACTTCCCTCTTGGCCTACCTGTTGTCTACACAAGCCTCGGCCCCATCCGGTCCGGGCTCCCTCTCCAAGGGGTCCCTTTCTATCATAACCAGGCATTGTCATTCTCCCTTCTGTACATTCAGCAGCATTCCCATGCCGCGGCCGCTTTCCCGGCCTCTTCTCAGCCGACGCCTGCAAAATCCTCTTCCAGGCATCAAGTATAGTGGGTGATCGATTCTGCCTTCTCTGAGAGCAGCCAAGACATCAGCGACTTCGCCCGCGCGCCAGGGAACCAGCTTGATGCCCTGTGCGACTATCAGATCTTCCATGCGACAACTGATTCCACCGCACAGAAGCGCGTTCACACGTAAATCCTTAAGTCGCGCGGGGCGGATGTGGCGGTCGACTCCCGACCAATCTTCCCTGGAGACCAGTTCATCTCCATGCGCGGTCTGCAGAAACATGAGGAGGCATCTGCATGTATCAAAGACCGGTGCTATCCGGCCCTGATGTTCGGGTACGGCTACTTTCATTCATTTCACCCGCGTTTGTTCATAGCAAGTTTCTTGCCAAAAGTGCCGTGGCGACGTAACGGGTTGTAATTTCAGCAGAGTAGGGTTGGCCTCATTTTTGTGTGGCCTCGTCAAGCATGCACTTTGCACCCTCTCTGAGACCATTGGGGTTGCAAGTTGCACCCGGCAGCCGTATACTGGATGATAGGGAAGGACAAAATTATGCGCCTGCCAAAAGCCGTCACCCGAGATGAAATGTCGATGATCCTGGACTCTATCGCGGACGGGGTGTTCACGGTGGACGAAGATTTCGTGATTACCTCTTTCAACAGGGCTGCACAGGAGATCACCGGAGTGCCTGTGGAAGAGGCGCTGGAGCGCCCTTGCTGTGAGGTGTTCCGGGCCGAAATCTGTGAAGGTGATTGCGCTCTCAAGCAGACTGTGAGCACGGGCAAGCCGGTGGTGAATCGGCCGGTTTACATTCTTCGGGCAGACGGCGTTCGTGTTCCAATCAGTGTCAGCACCTCAATATTCAAGGATACAGGGGGCAATCTTTTGGGCGGAGTGGAGACGTTTCGGGATCTCACACTTGTGGAGGCTCTTCGCAAAGAAGTGAACAGGTCGTTCACTTTTGAGGACATGCTCTCTCGAAATCAAAAGATGAAGGAGATCTTCAACATACTTCCTGATGTAGCCATGAGCGAGACTACCATCCTCATCGAAGGAGAGAGCGGCAGCGGTAAGGAGTTGCTGGCAAAAGCCATACACAATCTCTCGGATCGCTCCGACGAGCCCCTGGTGACGGTCAATTGTGGCGCAATCCCGGACACGCTTCTGGAATCGGAGCTGTTCGGATACAAGGCGGGCGCGTTCACCGACGCTCGTCAAGATAAACCCGGTCGGTTCTCTCTGGCACGTGGTGGAACTATCTTTCTGGACGAAATCGGGGATGTAACGCCCGCGCTTCAGGTGCGACTTCTCCGCGTATTGCAGGAGCGGACGATCGAGCCTCTCGGGGCCACCGGGCCGGAGCATGTGGATGTAAGGGTTGTGGCCGCGACCAACAGGGATTTGAAGGGCCTGGTGGAAAAGGGAGAATTCAGAGAAGACCTCTATTACAGGATTCAGGTGTTCAAATTGTGGCTGCCTCCTCTCAGGGAACGAAAGGAAGACATCCCAATCCTGGCCGAACATTTTGTTGACCGTTTCAACAAGCTGAAGGGGAAAGACCTTCCGGGCTTGTCAAGAGACGCGCTCACTGCGTTCATGGAATACGATTGGCCGGGCAACATCCGGGAAATGGAGAACGCGGTTGAACACGCATTTATCCTCTGCCGTGGTGGTCTCATCGAGCCACGACACCTGCCCGAACCCCTGAGGCGGGTCTTGTCTGCGGGGGACGTGTTTCCCTCAAGCGGAACACTCGCGGAAATGGAGGCGCGCGCGATCGGGGAAGCCCTTGCCCGAAACAAGGGAAAGAAACTTGCGACAGCGCAGGAACTGGGCATCGACAAGACGACCCTCTGGAGAAAAATGAAACGTCTGGGGCTCGGGTAGCTTCGCATGCTCATCGCTGGAGGTGGAAGATGCTCAACATAGATGGAAAACCCATATTCAGAACCGGATGTTGCACGGTAATTTCTGTTCTGATCTGGATTTTCAGCGTGAGCTTCCATGCGGGAGCGGAGCCGGCAGTTGATGAATCCCATGTTACGATGAAAAAGATCGACCTATGGAAAGGTGAAACACAGCTTCGCGGAGTCAATATCTGTCTATATGAAATCTACCCGGAACTGGACGGGGATTCGTTTGGGATAGGAGCAGTCGGACCGATTTTCACACAGAGGGATTTTGATGAGCTGAGAGAGCTCGGCGCGAACCTTGTCAATATTTCCTATCCTGGTCTTTTCACATCTGCTGCCCCATACAAGCTGGATAAAGCCAGGCCGGCGTATCTGGACAAGCTGATCAATATGATAGCCGGAGCTGATATGTTTGCCGTTATTACTTTCCGATCCGGACCGGGACGAAGCAGAATGACCATGAGCCGGGGAGAAGACAATGTGACCGACCCTCGGCACGGATGGTTTCCACCGAAATACTACAATGAAACCTTGTGGGAGGATAATCGCGAAGGTGATAAGGCGAGAAAGGCCTATATAGCCATGTGCAGACACATGGCGGAACATTACCGGGGAAATCCGATTCTTGTCGGTTATGATCCGTTGATTGAACCGAATTCAAATGAGACGAAAGCGGAGATTAGTGAAGCAGAAGAATTCTATCAGAAATATGCGGGATCAAGCTATGATTGGAATGACTTTTACCCTGAAATTGTGGGCGAAATTCGCAAAGTAGATAAGAAGACACCGATAATGATCGAGTCGATGAATTACGGTGATGTTGACTGGCTTCCCTTCCTCAAAACCATAACTGACGCCCGAACAGTCTATTGTATTCATCCGTACGAGCCCAGAGTCTACACGCATCAGAAGGCGCCCTCAACAAAATATCCGGGATATTTTGATGCTGATGGAGACGGCCGGAGAGAAAAGGTAGATAGAAATTTTCTGGAAAAATATCTGAGCCCGGCAGTCGGATTTGCGAAAAGGAATAAAGTTCCACTTGCCGTGACTGAATTCGGAGCAGTGCGACACTGCCCGGGTGTACATACATTTCTTGATGATATTATAGATATTCTGGAAAGCAACGGGTGGAATTATGCGAACTGGAGTTATGTATCGGATTGGGTGGTACAGAGCCGGGGCATGGCCGAGACCGCTTGCGATCTTCGCTACGGACCCGACCCGGGCAGCAGAGGTAAAACTCCCAATAAGATGCAGGATACCTTGGTGAAATACTGGAAGCGGAATACCAGACGACCATCAAACACAGCATTTGAATGATACTGCTTTGCCATTTATAATGTGCTGCGCGAATTTGTTCTGCACCGTTTATCCGGAAATCCCTCACCCCAGCCCTCTCCCAGAGGGAGAGGGAGCAAAAGGAGTCCCCTCTCCCCCATTTTGGGGGAGAGGGTTAGGGGGTTCCATCTGGAAAACCCATTTTCAATGCGTCGCACTATACATTGCGGAGACCCCCCCCGCTAACGCGGAGTATTCGTCGGAAGCATTTCGGGCCTGACCCGTCTCACAAACTCTATCACGAGGATCGTCAACACGCCCTCGATCAGCATCACAGGTACGTGCGCGATCACTATGGGAACAGCGATCACTTGGAAGGCCATGCCCGTTGCCATCAACGACACTGCAACCAGAAGGCCTGAAAGAGCAATCGCCCCTGCTCCACATGTGAATTCGCCCAACGCTCGGATGAATTTGCTGTCACTGAAAAGAGTTCCACGGCACAAGTAACCGAAAACAACCGCTGGAAACGCCATGTTGAACGTGTTCAATCCGAGGGTGGTCAGCCCCCCGAACTGGAACAGGATCGCTTGCAGTGACAAACCGATCAATATAGCAGGAAAGGCCCGCCATCCGAGCAACAACCCACAAATGCCGTTCAGCACAAGATGGGCCGAGGCCACCCCTATCGGGATATGAATGAGAGACGCTACGAAGAAGGCTGAGCCCAGCAGGGCGACCTGAGGAAGCGTTTCATAGTCGATCTTTCTGAGTCCGATCGCTACCCCCACCGCGGCAGACGCCGCGGCGCCCACCAGTACCGGGGCGTTGAGTACACCTTCGGAGATGTGCATAGGCCTAACCTTGCCTCAAATTCTCTTGCCTTCGACGGTTTTGCCTGGAATCGGGGTCATGTCCCGGAATTCTCCTGGAGCACGGTTTCAGATTCGCGGCAAACCGACAAAGGATGACCACTCATTTCATGGGGTATGCGTGAACCCAAATAACTGCGCCGATTTCCACGTCCTTTGGCTTTCCGTCCTTCTCTATCTTCTTAGGACCTTCCATGAGCGCTGCGAATCCCCACCAGCCCGCGTTTGGCATGGCAAAAGAGAATACCCCGTTTTTGTCCGCTTTGACAACCTGTGTTATGTGTGATTCGCTCGGGGCCTTGGTCTTGCCTTTGCCCCACCATTCCACTTCCACTTCGGCCGCGGGCACGGGCTTGCCGTTCGCGAACACCTGTCCGGTAAAGACATTCCCTTCATAAAGGCTGTACGGTCGTGAAAGAGGGACAATTTCAGCCGGGAGTCCGGCCGCAGCCGCTATGGGAGCATCCCAGCCTTCTTCCGCCCCCAGTGCGTCGACTATCACCTTTGTCGCATGAACGATGAACTTGTCTTCAGCAGGTTCCCAGTAGGGTTTCGGGAGAACAAAAAACGCGTAATCAGCGGGTTTTCTGATCTTGTACCCGGTTCGCCACGTGCTCTTGCCGTCGACCTTCTTTTCCTTCAAGGTCCCTAGCAGGTCTGAGGCTTTGCTTTCGACCACTACCCCAAACTTCTCCGGCTTGTCCATTTGCATTATCGGACCGCCTTCAAAAGGATGAGTGAACATCACGTCCAGCGAGATTTCCTTGTTGTCCCGGGCTCCCACATTGTCCGTAGAAGGAATGATCATGGCAAAATGGGCTGCCGCGGTGGCCGTGAAAACGACGGTTGTGAGAATCGCCGCAACCAGAGCAACCAGTTGTTTTTTCATTGAGATTGGCTCCTTTCCAAATGGATTGTAAACAAATACAAGGCGTTTGCCAGATGCCACTATATGACCAATCGTGCCACGGTGCAAGATGTTTTGCGAAAAACGTGCCACCGTCGGTCGGCTCCCGGTGTTGGCGCCTTGTCCGAACCAGGAACAATGCCCTGCTTGACCTTTTCTCCAAAACATCCATTATGTCCGTGTCGGTATCCTGAATTAAGGAATCCGCAGGGAGCCCGGAAATGAAGGAATGGGTCAATGGGTAGGACGGCCGGAGCAATTGCCGCGGCGCTGATTTTTTCCGTGACGCTGAATGTGAGCTCTTGCGCGTCCCTGAAGAGGGCTACGGGATGGGGATTCAGATCATCCGAATCAGCCGGTGACTCGCGACAGGAAAGAAAGATCCCTTTGCCACCCATGGTTGAGGACTTTGAATCGCAAGCGCCGGGGGACCCGGAAAGAGCCCGCTGATTGTGATTCCGGACGCTTGCGCGCTTGAAGCGCCCAACCGGGCTGCTGCAATTGACACGTCCTAACAGTTGGTTTATACTACAATTGTTCGCTGGAAGGCTTCGGCCTTCCGAGGACACGGCTTGTGGCGCCCCGTGTTCAGGTGGTAACCATTCATTTACGGGGGGGCAATGGCAGGATGTCATTGCGAGCGCAGCGAAGCAATCTCCTGCGCGCCGGGTATGGGGATTGCTTCGTCGTTTCACTCCCCGCAATGACACACGCAATGAGAGGATCTGCCCCGCGAAACTGAAGGGTTACGTTCAGGTGTGCCTTTTTCCTTGTAATTTTTTTGCGTGAAGATAGGATACACGTTTTGTTGGCTGGTTTGCTGTAGACCCTGCGAATGACTCTGAAGATCCTTAGTGAGTAACTGGATTCGCGCATTTGTCTGTGTGGCTCATGGGACGGATTCAGGTTTGGGATGTCAATGTCCGCTGAAGAGGAATTTCTACAAGAGACCGTTAAGGTAGGAAATGAATACGGGCTGCACGCGCGCGTTGCCACGAGCATTGCCAAAGCCCTTATGAACTATTCGTGCGACGTGGTTGTTTCCAAAGATGGCGTGCGAGCCGATGGGAGAAGTGTGCTGGACTTGCTTCTCCTTGCCGCCACTCCCGGCAGTGAAATTGTCGTGCGAGCCGGCGGGCCCGATTCTGAAGAGGCTATCAAGGAGATAAGCCGATTGGTGCAGAATGAACAGTGAAAGAACAGACCTGAAATCCGGCGACTCCGGCGCGGCAAGGACCAACAACAACGAGACGAGCACTTTGGTGAAAGGAATCGGAGTCTCGGCCGGCGTCGCCATTGGACAAGTGATAGTGCTGGAGCGCCTCACCACCGCGATGTATCCTAAGAAGATAATCGGGCCTGACGAGGTTCCAGGAGAAATCGACCGCTTCGAGTCCGCGGTGAGACAGGCCGCGGATCAGCTGATGGAGATCAAGAGCCGGATAGACGGTGGTCACCCGCTTAGGGATCACCTGTACATCCTGGACACCCACCTCATGCTCCTTGAGGAGCGCATGTTTTTCGCGGGCACAAAGAACGCGATCGCGTCCGAAAAACAGAATGCCGAGTGGGCGTTATCCGAAATCATAAGGCAAATCAATGCAGCGTTCGAGACCATAGAGGATGAATATCTCAAGGAAAGGGCCCGTGACATCAACTTTGTGGGGGAAAGAGTTCTCAGGATCCTCATGGGCCGTTCTCAGGACAAAGCGATCCACCGGCTCCCACCCGATTCGGTAATTGTTGCTCACGAGATGTCCCCTGCCGAGACCGCCCAGATCGCGAGGGACACGGTAATTGGGTTGGCCACCGACATGGGGGGCCGAACTTCCCACACCGCGATCATGGCGCGCTCAATGAAGATTCCAGCGGTGACAGGGCTCGAAAAAATAAGCCGACAGGTCCGGACAGGTGACACGATAATTGTGGACGGCATGACCGGGGTGGTGATAGTCAATCCTGACCCGGATCAGATCTTCAGGTATCGTGAGCGGCAGGAGAGTTACCGCAGTTACCAAATACAATTGCTCGGGTTTGGTCAGCTTCCCGCGGTAACTACCGACGGGGCCTGCACGGTACGAATCACTGCCAACCTGGAGCTTCCCGATGAAAGCGAAATCGCTCTGCAGCACGGCGCGGAGGGTGTGGGATTGTTCCGCACTGAATACTTGTTCCTGGGCAGACCCGACCTTCCCTCGGAGGAGGAACAGTACGAAGTCTATTGCAACGTGTTAAAGGAAAATACGCCTAACCCCGTGACCATACGTACCTTGGACGCGGGTGGAGACAAGTTTGCCACCCATTTGAACGTTTCCAATGAAACAAATCCCGCGCTGGGACTCAGGGCTATTCGTCTCTGTTTGCAGCGCCGTGAACTCTTCGAGACCCAACTCAGGGCGATTCTGAGAGCGTCGGTCAATGGAAACTGCAAACTGCTGATTCCTATGGTCTCATGTCTAACAGAACTCCACACCACCAAAGAGGTCCTGGAAAAGGTGAGGAATGACCTGGAGGATTCGGGACAGGAATTTGATCGGGAATTGAAGCTGGGCCTGCTGCTGGAGGTGCCTTCCGCGGTGGCCATTGCCGATCTGCTCGCCCGGGAAGTCGATTTCTTCAGCATCGGAACCAATGACCTGATTCAGTACGCGCTGGCCATAGACAGGGTGAACGAGCATGTGAACTATCTCTACGACACGCTGCACCCCGGGGTGCTGAGATTGATACGCCAGGTTTCGACCGTTGGTCGCACAATGGGCATTCCAGTGTCCATGTGCGGAGAAATGGCCGGTGATCCGCTGAACATCCCTATTCTTCTCGGTCTGCAGTTTGAGGAGCTGTCCATGAATCCGCTCTCAATCCCGATGGTCAAGAAATTGATCCGCTCCGTGAGCATGGATGAGTGCAACGAACTGACCAGAAAGGCTTTTGAACTACAAACCTCCCATGACATACGGATCCTGCTTGAAGCATGGATCAGAGAACGTTTTCCTGAAGACTATTTTATCGAGCGGTCCTAAGATCAACCCATGACAGACACCGACGGAATCAAGATAATCTGCAAGAACAGGAAGGCCCGTTTCAACTTCCACGTTGAAGACACATTTGAAGCAGGGATCGTGCTGCTGGGTTCCGAAGTGAAATCGTTGAGGGGCGGCAAGGTCGACTTGTCCGACTCTCACGGCAAGATCAGGGGAGGCGAGATATTCCTGGTATCCGCCAACATTGCGACTTACGAGCATGCCAACACACAGAATCATGAACCGGTCCGAGACCGAAAGCTTCTCCTTCACAAAAGACAGATAAAAAAGCTGGTGGGCAAAGTCACGGAACGTGGCTTTTCGCTCATTCCATTGAAACTCTACTTCCGGAATGGTAAGGTGAAAGTTGAACTCGCGTTGGCCAAAGGCAAAAGGGCCTTTGACAAGCGTGAATCAATAAAGAGAAAGGACCAGCGCCGAGAACTCGAACGCCTGGTCAAGTATCGACATAGGTAAGCGCTGTCAGGGCGGATCATTGCCTGTTGGTAGGCCGAGCGTCGAGGCCCTCGCGGCAAACTGCGAGAACCTTTTGCAGCGTATGAATGTCCTGTAGTTTAGGACAGTGTGTTGATGAATCCACGAAAGGGGGCGAACAGGTTTCGACGAGGATAGTTGAGGTTGAGGTTGCATGCCGAGCACTCCGGTGACTCGTTAATCCGCCGGAAAACATATACTCGCAGATAATACCGAGTACGCTCTAGCCGCGTAAGGCTAGCGTCTCTCCGCTTTTTCCTGCGAAGGCGGAAGAGGCGAGGTCAGCAGGATAGCCGAATCTCCGTGCCTGTTGGAGAGGACGCGAAATATCAAGCGGGCTGGTCCGGTGAGTACCCGTTCCGAGGGGGCCCCACCGGATAAGATCAAAACTCGGAATAAGCTTGTAGACGCCTCTGCCGAAGATTCTCGGACGCGGGTTCGATTCCCGCCGCCTCCACCAATAACCTATTGATATTACTAAGACCGACCCCCAGGAAAACCGGATGCAAATCGGATGCAATTGGGGGCTTTCGATTCTGAGCGAGATTTCCGTACGCGTCCGTCCGGTCGTTTCTCCTGAAGAGAAACGGACCATGATCTTATTCTCTGTAGCGCCGGCGGACACAAACTACCCCAGTTCTGACAAAAAAAGATTGACATTGTCGGCATGTGGTGTCATAAACAAACGTTGGCAAAAATGGTCGCACCCGAAGATTTCGGAGTGGCCTAAGAAGAAAACCCGTCCATTCATCTCACCGACTCACGTTATCTCACCTAGAGTCTTAGCTACTCGTAGAGAGCTTGTGAGTCCTCCGTGATATGAGAGGACCTCAACCAATGGGTACCCCGGTGCCCAAGATGGTGAGGTTCGCCCATGTGCGAAGGACCAGCTTGCTCTAGATCCATAGCGTTCAACGAATCAAGAACAAGCAATTCTCGACGGCCGCACACGGGAAGTTCTATTGGTCAGGATTGAACAATGGAACTTCCCGTGTTGGTTCTTCTGGGCATTATCTATTGCCTGAAGAAAACAAGAAGTCTGCGGGATTTCTTGCCGTGGGGAATGGAAGCCAAGTCCACATACGCGGTTTCCATGACAATCCTCGGAAAGGATTGATTCCGAGGCAGCAGCAGCCCGGGCACCAATTTCACAGGCAAGGCGTCCACGTCAAGGTAAAAGGCCGCAGGAGGAACAAGTCTATGAAATCAGGAGATGACTTAACTCAGCGAGTAAGAGATCTCGATCGGCGGGAGGTCCGATTGCGCTCTCGCGAAGCAGAACTTTTAGCCACGGCTGGAGAATTTGCAATCTATGCACGGATGTTTCTGGCAGCGTGGGATGGGATAGTTAAAGGCAGTGCCTCGGCCGACGAAATCGTACAGGAGATGGCTCGGGTCCAAGAAGTTCTCAGAGAGACCGCCGAAAGACTGAATGCCAAGGAGAGGGATTTGGACGAAGCCGCAGGTGAACTGGCCGAAGAAGTGTCGCAGATCAGGCGCTGGAAAGGCCAATTGGAGGAGCGAGAACTCAGAATCCTGGAAAAAGATCTGCTGGAGGCCATGCTGAGCGGAAGATCTACAAATTGCAGAGATTCTTGAGCAGGCAGATTCACGCTCGCCGGCATGACACCAATCATCCAAATTAACTGGAGAAGTAGTATGAGAAAAACACTTACACCCTTCTATGAGGCAAAGTTGATGAGAATTATTGAACACTGCCTTCCTAAACCAACAAAGATAACCAAAGGAAGAGCACGGGTAGCCGCTGAAGTGTTTCGCCAGGTGGGACAACGATTCGATCCCGAGGATTTTATTCGACTTCAAGAACGTCTGCTCAGCGGGCCTTTGGGCGATCATATGGCCAAGGCTAGGGCCTACTGGGAAGAAGATGTAGCGATAAGAACAGATCCCCCCTCACCACTCCGAGTTCCTGGTGGAAAAGGACCAGGAAGGAAATACATCCTTCCAGTAATCCCAGATCACTGGGGCGAGATTCTGAGTCCATTCTTTGGTGGAGGCAACCTCGAAATCGATCTGGCCTTGAACAGAGGCGTCCGGATATTCGGATATGACCTCTATGCTCCACTGGTGGATTTCTGGCAGATCCAGCTGTCTCAAAGAGAGGCATTGGCCGACAGGATTGCCGATTTATTCTTGATGAAAGCGCTCCTATATCACACAGATAAGACGTTCTTCAAACGATGCCAGGAAGCCTTGCACCTATTCGAGCGCAGGTTGGATACGGCGGCTTGTTTTTTCTGGTTGAACCGGGGTTCCTTCTCAGGCTCCACTTGTAGTGGCGGTAAACCACGGGAGCATCATGCGCGATTCACTTTGTCGTCCATCGAAAAAGTCAGACGTTTTGAATGTCCCCTTGTTAGCGTGAATAAATCAGACTTTCGAGACTCCCTGAGCAGGCATCCCACCTTACCGGCATACCTGGATCCCCCTTATCTCGTTGATAGCAAACTCTACGGGAAAAACGGTGACTTGCACGTCGCTTTCCCCCACAACGAACTGGCTACGATCCTTGGCAACAGATCGCAATGGGTGCTGTCCTATAACGATTGTCAACGTATTCGAGATTTGTACGCTGGATACCGAATCCTGCAGCCTGAATGGACGTATTGCATGCCCAAGCATAAGAAATCATCTGAGCTTCTTATACTGTCTCACGACATCAAAATGATCTAGCAGGCCATTGCGATTAAGACATTCAACGAATTCATCCAGGCTCCCTCTCCCGTGCATATGAGTGAACCTGGATGAACACAAACAGACGTGCTGAAGAGCCGAGACATCTCGAAAGATGGACACATGGGTTCCGGTGAATGAAACGGACTATTCTGGCCACTGGAAAGGGGAAAAGATATGCCTGACGTAGATGGCGTTGATCTAATCAGTCAATTGTACCGGGTCCTTTCTTCGAGTTTGGTAGCCCTTGAGAAAACGCCGATATACTTTGAAACTGTCATCAACAGAGATCTGTGGCAGAGGCAAGTGCTGCCGAACGGAATGGTGGTGGAGTTCGACTGCTTCAGGGATTTCATCGAAACTCAGCCACCAAGGGGCTTCGGCATTCCTCTCGGTAAACTCCAGGAAATATTCAGGCTTCATCCAGACATACTGGCCAGGATAAACGATTTGACAAGTGACGACTCAAACTGTCCAGAGGACGAACAAGTAATCCTTCACAACCGGAGACGGCTCCGAAGGCGCATCACAGACTTGTTGAAGGACTTCTCTAGAAACGAAGTGCTGCAGGAAATGAGAAGTATGGGACTTATGACCGGTCCTCGGTGACGACGGGGTGGTCCGAACATCGGGAAAAACCCTCGCGGGTTCAAAGTCATGAAGTACCGATCAATGCCGCTAATACAAGGGTGGCTTGTGGAAGATGACTTCGCAATGATCGAGTTGCTGCCTTTTGACACTTATACTAATTTGCGGCCGGGGGTATTCATAACTAAGAAACGTAATCGGGAGGTGTTTGAATTAATGGAGCGGCAGTGGAAAGCGCTCTGGGAGACATCGACGCCGCCAACCGATGAAGAGCTTGCGAAGGCCCTCTTCTCTATAACGACCTAAAATGACTGAACCCAAATGTGCGTATAATGCGTTAGCGATATTTTCTGTAGGAATGTGGTGTGTACCCCATGTTCCGGGAGATGGGAATGGATTATTGGCTGGCCAGGACGCAGACGGTTTTGGCGAGGTTTTCACAGAGCCCGCCGCCGCGCTATTGATCTCATAGCAATCCAGGCGGCGTGCGTCCTGGTTGTTGCCGTCAGCCATACGGCATTTCATTTGTCGTGTTCCAGCACTTGGGGATCCTCAATTCTGCTGGACGGTGTTGCCAAATCCCGCAATCCCGGATTTCCGTTTTCACGATAATGGTAATTTCCTCGAAAGACCACCTCGAAACAAACCGGCGCTGTCCGGGTAATGAACTGGCTCGATCATGTCATTCGGAAGACCGAGGACGAAGGGAGCCTCTCTCGCCCGATTTCCGTCGGCTTGCCGGGTAATAAGTCCGTGGTAGATCGGTCTGAGCGATGTTTTTTGTCGGGTGACGGGGGAGGGAGGAGATTCTTCTTTGAGTCTCAAGGAAAAACGGGAGGAGGGGTCCCTATGTTTACGGAAATGAGCATTTCTAAAAACTAAGCGGTCGCGCTCACGAAATCCGCGATCTTCGACTGAACCCCATCTTTGTTGTCCGCGTAAACCGCTACGGTCTCAATTTTCTTATGACGGGAGAACTTCTGAACGTCCGTGAGGGGAAACTGGTCAACACACGCGGTGATGGCGCTGTGTCTCAGACCATGAGGTCTTGTCGTGACCCCGATCTCTTTGCCGAGTTTACGGATGATGTAGTACACGGCGGTCCCGGTGAGGCGATGCCCTTTCTTCGCTCTGTCGAAATTGGTGAAAAGAGGTCCGTCGGTCTCTCCTCGGACCTCAATCCATTCAGCCAGGGCATCGGCAGTCGGTTCCGGGAGAGCGAGAATCTCCTTCTCCGCTTTTCCTTTCCCCTTTACCTTGATCTTCCGACCTTCAAGATCAATGTCTTCCAAATCGAGTGAGACGACTTCCCCTCTTCGGAGCGCTAAATCATAAAGAAGCCTGAGGATCGCGATGTCTCGGATCGCCTTGGGGTTCGTTCGTGCTTCTTTGGCTCTCTTGGTTCTTCTCTTCTTCCGACCCTCGACAAGACCAAGCATCTTCCGAACGTTCCGGATCCCCGGGCCTTCAGTATCCCGATACGCTCGACTCTTGATTCCTTTGATCTTGAGTTCCCATGAGACGAGTCCGAGGGTTCCAGCCTGTTCTACCAAGGCTCGGAGTGCCGAAAGACGACGATTGATGGTAGCGGGAGAAAGTTCTCTCTCTTCCAGATGAGTCCGGTACTCGGCTGCTATGGAGTTGGCTGGTCCTCGACCATTGGCGAGAAAGAGCTTTGCGACGGTATCCGGATCGCCGTCAACAACCCCGAGGAACCGCGCAAAGTCTCTCAGGTCCTTTCGATATGCAGCAATCGTTTGAGGAGATTTGTTGGAGAGGAAGATGTCGATGAGTCTTTGGGTGTCTACTCTACGTTGGAGGATCGATTTCTCGCAATGGACTACCGAAAGTCCCGCCCTTTCATCATGTATCGGTCGGCGATCACTCATCGTCAACCTTCCTCCCTCTCTGTATCTCCATAAGAAAGACGCTTCGTGAAGTCGAAATCTTCCTTTAGACTTCTTCAGGCTCGTGAAGCAGGCCCTGCGCGACTGCGGAATCGATAGTTTCAATGAGACCGTCTGCGACTCGGTTTTTTATCAGATTCAAGACCTCATTCTCCTTCGACTTGAGTTCCAGGATTTGGCTTCGAGTTCTCCGGTCTTCTTTGAGCAGCTCATCCCAACCCGAGTAGTGAGAAGAGCGCTGTTCGGAGATCGTCCCTACGGGATTCCCACCCCGCACAGCCAGTACCGTGTTGACTCTTGCCAGGGCATTTCCGTATGGATTCTTTTCGTGGGACACCTCAGCCGGGAGGACCTCGACCTGGGGGGTCATCACAGTCTTTTTATCCTGGGTCTTCTTTTTCTTGGTAGTCTTTTTCGCGGGCATGATCTCCTCCCTCTTATAGAGTATGTCTTTCTGGTGTTCCTAAATGACATACTCTTTCACGGTTGTCAAGACAATGCCGCGTCTTTATTGTTCCATGCCCTTCCATTCGGGCGTTACCTAGTATGTTCTCTTTTCGACTCCATAGCGCGTAAGTACAGTTGACATGCTGCCGTTAGGTGGCCGGAGAAGGTCCCGGCAAGCTCTTTCATACTCTTATAGGTCTCTTCGTCCATCGTTGCGCTGAATCGAGAAGTCTTCTTCCCCTTATGACCTCTCCCCGGACCTGGGGGGCGCTTATGATTGACGTCAATTCCTTCCATTAGAGACGCCAAATCATCTGAACCCTGCTCTTCTATCACCTTAGCGACCAACACCTTCAAGTCTCGCTCGAAACTTCCTCCAGGAGAGACCATCGTTTTCATTTCCTGATCCACCTGGTCCTGAACGAGTTCGGTCAATTCCTCCTTCAGCCTCTTGAGGAGCTTCTCTTCCAAGCGCGCTTCTATTGAGACGATTCTGTCTTCGGTCCCGCGGGAGTGTGATTCATTTTTGATTTTGTCAGCCAGCATTTGATCTCGCCTCTCCAGACTCCCTTTGAACAATTTCAATAGTTCTTCCACGGGAACGGTCGCGTTGGTTGTATCTATCGTTTTATCCGGAGACTCTGGATGCGCGCGCTCCGTCTTAGAGGGTTCTGGTACTGCAACGACTTCCTTCTTCTTTCGAGGTTGCCGCTGAGGCTCCGTCATTGGTTCCCCCGGTTGCTGTTTCCACTTCTTGTACCGTTTTCGGATCGTATCGACCGTGAGAGGATTTCCATCTTCTCTCGTGAGCCCCTGCTCAGTCAGGACGGCTACCAGCTTGGTCCATCTTGTCCCATACTCTTTTACAAGGCTGTCGGTTCGCTCCATCAGGTCTTCGGGCATCGTTTGCCTCCCTGGAAAGACGCTTGTCACGAAAGAGTATGTCTCTATTCAGAGAGAGCGTCAAGTCAGATTCTCTCTGAATGGAATATTTCTACAGATTTCCTTCTTGAGATTCGCAAGAGAGTTCTCATATTTGGTACTCACTGTTTTTGATTCAGAAGTCTGGTGGATTGGTGGGAAGTGTCGGAGACTCTCAAGGAGGATCAAACGGCAACATCAAACGCGTTTGTACTCCGAGGTGACAATTACTCCTCTGAGATTGGAGGGGGGCTGCTTACCGTCCGGCTTACGATCACCAGACTCAACGCGGTCCTATTCGATCCGTTCGACCAAGGGAAAGACACATGGCTAGAGCATACTCTTTTTGAAAAACGAGACAACTCTCGTCATCGTGACGAAAGTCAAAAAGTTCGCGCCCGGACTCAGGTCTTCCTCGGTTTGCTACCGGTCGGTCGGAGTCTCTTGTTGGCATCCTCAACGTCGAACTTCTCCGTGTCAAAATCCCCCGGTAGCCAGGCAAACATGTGATCATGTTCCGAGTGTGATGGATCACTGAGGATTTTCAAGAGCTTTTCGTATCCAGGGCCGCCTCCGCAATTCTCAGGAGGACATGCCCTCTCCCCCTTCAGGCAGACCGGATAGCTAACGCCCTTCTCAACCGGCAGAATCTTTTCAACTAGGATCTCATGCTCCCAACAGTCTCCGAGATCATACATGTAATGGAAATGCTCGTTCTGATCCGCTACCAAACGACGTAGGAGGGCGCTCTTTTCATCCAGCAGGTCTCCCTCGTTAATTTCAGCATCTCCATAAAATTCCCCTTTCACCTCGAACTCATGGAGATGCTCGTCGTGCCAGCCCATGACTGTTTGGATAATCCGATGCAACTTGAAAAGGCTGGCGTCTCCGGTGACCTGGACTCTCCTCCAGATTGGCGGTCTGACGTCTCTGAGGGTCACCTTGAGTTGATAGACTCGCTTCCCTGATTTCTTCTGGGCGGGCATTTCTTACTCCGCAGCACCGGGCTCCCCGTCAACTCGATCCTTGAGTTCCTTACCGGGCTTGAAGAATGGGAGTCTCTTGGGCTTTACCACGATCTTGTCACCGGTTTTGGGATTGCGGCCCGTGTACCCACCGTACTCTTTCACGACGAAAGACCCGAACCCCCGTATCTCGATCCTCTCATCCCAGACAAGTGTCTTCGTCATGGTCTCGAAGAACTTGTCAACGATCTCCTCGGACTTTCGGAGGGGAAGGTCAAACTCTTTTGCCAAGGCTTTGATGAGGCCCGACTTGTTCATGTCACGGGATCTCCGTCTATTTGGCTTTCTTCACAGCCACTTTGAGAGCCTTGGAAGCCCGAAAAGTCGGTGCTAGGGTAGCGGGAATCTTGATCTTCTTTCTGGTCCGAGGATTGACGCCAGCCCGAGCCTTCCTCTGGACGACCCTGAAAGTTCCCAGGTCAGAGATTCGGATTTCTCCGTCCTGCCTGATAGCATCGTGAACCGTTTGAACGAGGGCGTCAATTACGAGTGCCGCAGCTTTCTTGGTGATTTGGGACTGCTCGGCAATATGAGAAACGAGTTCGGCTTTGGTCATGGAATACCTCCGACAAAAACTGAAAAGAGAATAGGCAACAGCGTCAAGGTTGCGGTCTCCGTGCTATATCTCCATGTTCCGGCAGAGTCAAGAATATTGAGAGCCTAAGCCTTAGCGCGCCTCCTCATATTGATGAACCGAAGATTTCCCTGATCGGAGACGAGGATGAATTTGGAAGACAGGTTGACCTTCGGTTGTCCGAATAGGCATATTGAAGACGGTCCGTTGGAAGCAGATGGAGTGAACCATGAGAACCATTCGGATAGAGTATCCAGAGTCCATACCCGCAACGCTCAATCTCAGCCCTGAATCCTTTGAAGAGGAAGCCCATACCGCTCTGGCAATGAAGCTTTACGATCTGGGGCGTCTGACGTCAGGGCAAGTTGCTTCTTTGGCCGGAATCTCTCGTGTTGCTTTTCTCCTGAGCTGCCGACGTTATGGATCTTTCAGTGTTCAGTGGGATTCTGAGGAACTCGAAGCGGAATTCCAGAGGACAGAGCCGTGAAGGGGGGTCCCCGTTACCTTCATCCACTTACAAGGAGCAATTTCCAACCTCAAGAAGCCCCAATTTTCATCTTAACAGATGGGTCCATTTCGGACTCCTGACAAACGATCCCAGACATCCGAGCCTGTAGACTCATGAGTTCAAATCTCTTGCCAATCCGCACGACCCCCGGGGCATACAGGGTGCCTTGGTGCTATGGTCCGCAGATGGAACTGATTACGATTATTGCCATAACTCCTCATCCATGATACGCCGTCGAGACATGTACTGGTTCAGATCATGATCTCGTGCTTCACTCGCCCATTCCTTCACCTTCGGACAGGGAACGAGCAGCTTGTCGCAAACCAGACGACCTCCACTTGCCACGAGACACCTCCAGACCATAGTTGGGCATCAGGTGTTGTTTTCGGCATCCCGTCGAATCATCCGGGTCTCCCATCGGGGTGAGTTACTATATCCCCTCTGATGCCTGTGATCACACAAGGTCATCAATGCTGGAATAATCTGACTTCCAGTCATGTGAGCATTTCATGCATATGATCGTCAGCGGATCATCGGTCGGACACCACTCTTCATCAAACTCGCCAGGATCAATTCCTTCCTCATCCTGCAAGTACGCTCGACGCAGGTCCAAACTTTCGTAAATCATGACTTTCAGGTTCCCGCAATTCGGGCATGCAATCAATTCCATCGCTATCTCCTCAATTCCCAGGTAATGTTCTGGGCCCATTTCACACCGTACAGACTTATCCGGGCCTTTGCCCTATTTGAAAGACGTTCTGCTCAGGCGAATTCGATCTCATCCCACGGTAGCTCCACGTCCTCACCAGTGCGGACGTCCCTGACAAGGGAGGTTTGAGAATCGACGTGATGGGACACCGTCAGGTACAATTGTCGTCGTTCCTTCGGAGTGCCGGTGATTCTCCTGACAAAAACTCCTGTCATGAGAAGATCGGCTACCTCCTGGCCCGTCAGCGTCTTGGAAAGGACCTTTTTCATAAGTCACCATCGACCCACGGATCATACTTCACCCTTTTAAGCTCACTGCGGCCGTCCGGGTAAACGAACCTGAATGCCTCGCTCCTCCCGGTAAAATGATTAATGAATTCATAAATCTTGCCGTTCTTAGTGTCGGAGATCAATTTCACGTACACGCCACCATCTGGACATACTGATCTGAGCAATAGCTCCCGTGCTCTGGACATTGTTTTTCCCTCCATGTAGTTCAGTGGAACGACTACTTTTCCTTTTGCTTCCCTTCCGAGAAGGTCTCTGTAGGTTTCCGTACATCAGTCCTCCGTATCTTCAGCGACTCCTCCCAGCAAACCATCTCGGATGAGAGAATGCCCCTGTTCCAGGAGTCGCTCAGGCGGTAGGTCGCTCTGTACAGTCTCTTCAAACTGCTTCAAATGCGCAGGATACCCCTGAAGGCCGATCCATCCGAATAGGCACCAGACGGGCAAGAACTGAAAGTCCCCTGAGTCCAGTTGCCGGCGACCTTCTTTCCACGCGTACCGGAGAATCTTCCGATAATCCTTCTCATCTAAAGGATCACGATCCTCCGCAGGCTCCCGCCGGTCCGCAAGAGGCGTCTGCTCGGGGAGATTCTCTTGAGCCTCTCGGAGTAAAACCAGACCTTCCGTAACTGCGATCCTGGCGGCAGAGTCCCAAATTTGCATGATGCGCTCCAGCAAATTGTCGTCGAAGTGCAATGCGGCAGCTGCAAAGCTCCACCAGGGGGATTGCTCCTTTGGAGGGGTCTCCGAAAGGGATTGCTCCCCTCGCTTGATCAGAAATCTCAATAACAAGTCTTCTTCGATTCCCGGTCCTGTAGTCTCGTCAAAATTCACATTGATTCCCATCTGCTTTCTCCTTATCAATTAGTCACTCGGTTACTCAGCAATTGTCGTCGCTGACGATGTGATAGTGTAATTTATTCCGGCCGGTGCCAGCTCCTGCGGCTCAGGACCAATCCTCGAACCTCGGATCTTTCTTCACTTGAACGATAGCCAATTCGTCAGCCTCCTTCACCGTCATCCCCGCTCCAAGGTTGCAGATAGAGAAGTTGCAGAACCACTCCTGCAACCTGTCATTCCAAAGTCGCACTTCGTGTGGAAGCGGCGGAAGATTCCTGAGGACGTCAATACTGCCCATGAGATCACCTCCTTTACCAAGACCTGAGTACGTTAATCATTCCGGACTATGGCCCCCGTGCTCTCCCCGGACTTGGCGGGTGATGCCATGATTCAGCTCGTCCGGCGGTATTCGACAAACAAGGGCCTAAACGAGCCTCCCTTTCAATGGTATCCGGAGCGGACCTTACAGGCCGGGCTGGATGCGATGCCATTGTGGGAACAACTCCCATGAGCCCATGTGTTAGTCCGGGTAGGCCCAAATTTCTCTCACTTTTGCTCCAGTAAGGGCGCCTGTAGTTGTCCGGGGATTCCGAGGTGCATTGAGGCAGGCCGAGACTTCCCGCAGTACGCTCATGGAAGACAAGCTCAGAAGCCGTGCGGGGAGTCCTTCGATGACGATACCCCAATGAATCCGGCTTCTCGAAGCTATTCCCATCGAAACCACTGAAATAGGCGTCTGCTCCGTCCAGTGGAGTCTCTAGTGATTTCTTTGGTCGGCCTGACTCAGATTTGGAGGCTGTCCAATCTGGGAGATTCTCCTGGCCGGCTCGCTCGCTCTCATCCGAACAAGCATCTGCCCCATGAGTTGCCTTTGGTTCCTCTCCTTGACGAGCTTCCGAAGCGTCTCCAGATGCCTCTTTCGGGATGAGTTGCTCGATCAGTTCCAAAGCCTCTTCTGACACCGCACAGTATGATCTCAACGCTTCAACGGACGACCCCAGACCCCCGAATCGGTGACTTTCCACGAATTCCTGGAACGACCTGAATTTACACCTCGTACCGCTTGTCGGATCGATGAAATCCTTCCAGGTTTCGGTCTCGATGACATACGCCACCCAGCGATGGAACTTGTATTTCCTCCAGCCGTACCATTGAAGGGCCTTGCGTAATTGGCAGATGAGGAGACGGCGCTCAAAGAGTTCACCCTTGGTCGCCCCGGCCGGGAGTTCTGAACACTCGCTACATTTGTCGATCAAGGATAGTACCTCCGGCGTGGAGTGACATATTTCTCTCAGGCTTTGTACGGAGGACTTCAGGTACTCCTCAGTGAATTGCTGGAAACTGTCGAACCGGATTACGTTCCCTTCAGTATCTCGGAAAGACCGCCAAATGTGGTTCTGAATGATTTCATTGACTACGGCCGGTACGGTTGAAATCAGGTTCTCCGAGTCAGTGAGTCCCTCTCTGACCCTTTGGACGATGAGACCTCCCAGGCACCTCCTCTCATTTTGCGACTGAGAGCTTGCAGTTTCAGGTCGGGATCTTCCTTCTGTTCTTTCCTGATGACTGGAATCTGTGAATGAGGACTGACTCTCTTCCTGGCTTGAAATCTGTTTCGACATCTTCAACTCCTTTAGCCTATTCTCTTCCATGTACTTAAACCCCTGTACCCCCCACTGTACAGACGACACCCCTATGTCACCCCTGTGGCAAAATACAACACTTGATGGGTCCTTAACGTGATACCGACTGGCTTTGCCCAGGTTTCCTTGAACTTCCAGAAATTTGAAAAACTCCAGCTGACGAATACACCTTTTGGTGTGTCTGGGAGAGATCCTTACCTGTGTTGAAATCTCTCCAATCGTACCTTGCCACGCACCGGACTCTCCGGCTCTCTCCGCGATGAACTGATGAACCTTCTTGGAACCCGGTGACAGTCCGACCTTCCTGCATTTCCTCTTCGGTTGTCTGAAAGCAGAAGCTACGATGTCGTAGACTTCCGCCTTTGGCAGAGGCGGGTCACATCGCTGGGAATTTAGTAGTAGGCACCACTCGGTTACCAAGTTCTTGTGTAGCCAGCGATCTTTGAGGAAACAGGCGTATCGCCGAAACAGGGTATCGTTCCGAACTCCCTCCTCGATGAGTTGATCGAAGCATTCCAGTTCCTCCGAACGGCTTCGTTCTTTGCACTTCTTCTGCTTTTGTGGCGCACAAATTAGTTCCAGGAGAAAAGCTGGGCTGGCAGCGATTGACACATTGAGTGGACTGGCTTCCCAAACGTACAGTCCGCCATTTTTGTGCTCCGACCCTGGGCCGACTACGTACCCGCCTTCTCCACGAACGTCCAGCCCCGGTCCGAGCTTGCCGGAGCTGTTTCTAATCGTCTCACCATCTGGATACAGAAAATAGTAGTGCTTCCCGCCACTGCCGGTACGAACCATCCACGTGAGTGGTAGCTTTCCGTACCTTTCTTCCAACTTCCTCAAGGACTCCAGACCGCCCTTGTCGATATCCACGTCGAGAACAAATACACCGAATCGCCTGCCGGTTGGTACAGCAATATTCGCGAAAGGATGGTCCCTCCAGAGCTTTCTTATCTCAACTTCATCTGTGGTTGCGGCCGCACTTGGATAGCGGACTAGAGGATGCTTTCCGGGACGGCAGTTCTTGATTCGACCACCGCAAGTGCATTGGCCGTCTTTCATTCCGTGAATGGGAAAGATTGCTATTCCAAGCTTGCCCAATTCCAACGCTTTGGAGACAGTCGTGGAGGGAGAAGAATCGTTGCCGGACGAATTATCGAACGCTTCTCGTAGCTGTTTGTTGTCTTTCATTTCAGAAACTCCCTGAGTCCTGGAAGAGTCTCGTCTTGGGCTACCCAGGAAAGGATGCCTTAAGATCCTCTAATTCGATTAGCCGCCGATTCTGTCCTGAGTCCGGCGGCTATCGTTTTTCTGCCTTACCGGGCTGGTATCTGGGGCTCACCAATCCCTCTGAGCTTCAAGCCTTCGTAAACTAGTTCCCGGAGAAACTCTCCGAGGCCCTTCCGCTCTGTCCACGCTTGATCCCGAATCTGTTGATTCAGACTGGGTGAAACCTGGAACGTGATTATTTCGGTCAGAATTCGCGGTCTGCCCTTTGGCATGAGTTGCCCCCCTTGTTTCTTGGACTCTAGAGAAAGACGATTTGCTTCCTTGAGTAATTGGGTGGCGATCCAGACCTGCAGGTGTGCTTTGTCTATGATATTACAACGGAAAAGCCCCATTTTACGAACATAAGGCGAAAGTCTCTTTTTTTTGACTTTCTTATGATCCGGGAGTCTGAGATTGTGGAAAGGCATCTTCGTGCGGATCACATCGACATGTGTGTGATGGCCCTCCCCAATAGGATTTCTCAAACGTGATCGGATTCATCAAAGGAAAGAGCGCAACCTCCATAGCTGGGAATTCCGCAGGCAAACACAGGATCTTCAAGGACGAGAATTTCCGGCACGTGGATACTGTGTATCGACGGTAGGGTTGGAAGTGGACGGCCGTGAGGAAGTACATTCAAGGGCAGGAGGAAGAAGATGGGCGCCTGGAACATCTCAACCTCTATCATGAAAGAAAGCCCCCTTCAGCCGCCTCATGAGCAGGCCATTGAAGAGGGCTAACAGAACTATGCCCGGCTCTGTCGGGGGTCACTTAACTATGTTCGATCCCCACGTCTCCTTGAGCCGCCGTTGAGCCGCATTCAACTGGCCGGCTCAACACGACCATGCCGGCACGATTACCTTCATCCCACGTCAGGGGACACCGTACCGTCTCCAGCGAATCCCAGCCGATGCTAGTCAACAGATGACCAGCGGCAATTGTCAGGCTGCCGTTCTGGCGGTTCGTGACAATCCGGACGCTCCCCGGTGAATCTTGCTCGCATGGTCGCATCCAGAAAATGCCTGGCTTCTTGAGGCCGGTGCAGAACTGGATGTATGAGAAATGCCCACCGCTGTTGAGCTTCATCAACCCATAAGCCTCCTTGAACAGAAGAAGGCGTTGGAACTTACCGGATATACTAACGAAACTACCGTATCTAAAACTGGCCGCATTCTCCCGAATTATCACTTGAAGCATGATCAGACCTCCTCAACATCATTGTTCTGGGGAAGTGTCAAGTGTGTTGGGAATTTGTGAAGGAATTCCTGTCGATAGAAGGCGGCCAGACAGCGCTCCAGGAACCTCTTGTCACGTTGTTCCGAATAGGCCCAGGCATGAAGACGATGGGTCTCCAGGTGTTCCGGCCAACGTCCATGCACTTTGAGAAACCTGCGAGACACAAAACTCTCGAACTTGCCACCGAAATTCATCGCCGAGTAGTAGTATGTCGGATAATACGTTCTCACCCAGCTTATCGCGGTGATGTGGGGGCCACGCGTTCGACGTGTTTGTCCCTGGTTTGAAAGGTTCGTAGTGTTAACTGATCGAAGCGTCACGATCAAATCACAAACTTGCTCCACAGCTTCATTGGCGGCTGTGCCGATGCTTTTCAGTCCGGGTTCGACTAGGGATCGCAGGCCCTGCAGGTCGTACCCCGGATCGGTCATGATGGAATACAGAACCTCTTCAGCCCAGTCACGGAACCGAGCGGCACGCGGAGAGTCACTTCTCATCAAAATCCGGATTATTCCTCGATAGGTGAGTAACGTGGTTGTCTGGACTCCTCCGCAGGTTTGAAAGGGTATGCACCTGAAGTGCACCCCTTCTTTCAGTTCCCCTTTTTCCTTCAATTTCTGTACGAGCTTCTTCAAGGACCGAATCTTTGATCCGAGACCCAAGGCCAGCTCCCTGATAGTCATCAGTCTCTCGTCATCGTGAGAGACGAGCTTCAAGTTCCTATTCTCGAAGGTTACCAATAGCGGTGCTGCTGTCGTCATCGTGTACCTCCCGTATTTCAATATTGGCGCTACTACGCCTTCTGGTAGAAAGACGACAAACGACTACGAGATATTGGAACTCGAATACGGACGCCAAAAAATGGGGCTGTACCATGGTTCGGCCTTCAGGAGTGTAGAGGCAGCCCAAACCCAGTCCTCTTCTGCCGGATCGCTTAATCACTAGGTTTTTTGGGCCAATGGGGTCCGGTTCAGGCTATTCTTGGAAGTTCTCATCATCGTCTGCCGGTGTCTGCCGATCAACGGATTTCAAAGAGTAGCCGCTCCCGGCTCCACTGGCGTGGAGGTCCGGCGTTCAAGGCCCTGTTGCCCTTTTCAATAATCAGCTCAAGATGTTATCCGAATGATAGGTCAACCCGAAGCGCCGGTGCATAGCCGAGTTGCGAGGGAAGCAAATACCGCTGAGCGTTTCCAGGAGCGCAATAGATCGTGTTGACCGATTTAATTCTTGACAGTCTGTCAATTATTTGATATAATAACAAGTTATGCCGACTGAGTCGGTGTGTAATAGATGTGGCGGAACGGATAGGAACATGTGAACGATCCAAGCCCTACACGCTGCTGATCCCTGACGGGCTTTCCGGTTTCAGCCCGATAAAGGAGTAAGACATAGGGAGATTCACAAGACTCACGGCAATCAACAGAACCAGCGCCGATTTGTTTGCGGCTTGCGGGCGCTTACCAAATACAGCTAAAGAGCGAGGAAACCCCGTCCGGCTCTGCCGCGGCGGGTTTTTTGATGGGAGATGGAAACAGTGAGATCAAGCAGAAATCAGCGAACGGTTCGTTTAATGGAATGCAATTGTGGCATTCATATAGTTAAGAATGCGGAGAGTAGTAACCGGGGAAAACAAAGGACGGCCAATGAACTACAGAAGACGAAGAGCATGGGCGCAGACGGTTTCCGGCGGCAAGGCCGCCATGGACTCATCCGAGGTTTTCCTCAAGAAACGAGTGGTGATCTATCTTCACCGCTACCTGGACAGCTTTCCTCGACTTGAACAGTACGTGTTGGCGGCGGTTCACTGGGCGGTCGGCGAAGAGATGATGGAGGAATGGGTCGAATACTTCGTACCGATGGAGGATCATGGAGAGAGGAAGAGGCTCGAAAGAAGACTCCGGGAGACCATAAACGATTCTTGGGAATTCGGGTCCGTAGTAGAAGATCTCGTTCGAGGCGCGGATTCGGCCCTGCAACGCGAAGTGAGAACCTTCCTTAGGGAGCTTCTGGACATGGCTGTCGCAGATCTTCCGGACGGAGACAACAGCGACATTTGTAATAACCTGGAGCTATTCAAAACTATGTTCGGACTCACAGACGTCGAGATACAGACTTGCCTTTACCTCTTCATCTGTGAAGTCTGGGATCCGGTGAAAGATCTGTTGAATGATCATCTTTCCTGCAATGAGTTCAAGGGTCGCCGGAACCTGGCAAACATACTGGATTGTTCCGTTTCCGAAATTACAGAGGCGATCAACGGTAACCTGGCCCTGGCAGGCATTGTTGACCCGGATCGCGCGGATTCGTTTTATATCGAATCAACATTTGTTCGTCTTCTACAGACCACCTCAGGTTCGGAGCTAAGGACCGAATTCTTCAAGAAGATTGATCCCAACCCAATCTCACTGAATGCCCACGTGATACCCTTGGAAGTCACAGAACGAATCCTGGCTCTTCTATCATCCAAGCCGGAAAAGGGGACACACATATTGCTGTTCGGTTGTCCCGGAACCGGTAAAACCAGCTTCGCACATGGGTTGGGCAAAAAGCTCGGACTAACGATTTATCAGGTTGAGCATGGAGGCCAAGAGAAGACATGGAGAAGACAGGCTGCGTTCAGCGCATCCGTGAATCTGGCGAGTAAAAGTGAGGACATCCTAGTCATAGCTGACGACGCGGACAGCATTCTGGCTACTCGCCCGTCGTGGTTTATGTCGGAGAAACCCAGTGATCGAACCTGGCTCCATGAGATACTGGAGACACCCGGCGTGCGTATGATCTGGACGGTAAACTCCATCGCACGCATGGAGGAGTCCGTGGCGCGTCGTCTGGCCCTTTCGGTCCGTTTCAAACCCTTCACCCGTAAACAAAGGATCGGCGTGTGGGAATCAATTCTTGAAAAGCATAGTCTTGACGAAACACTGGAATCTTCCGATATCAAGGTTCTGGCCTCTGATTTCGAATGCAGTCCGGGAGTTATTGAGCAGGCAGTGAGTATGGCGCTGGAAAGCGGGGCTGAAAGCAGAGCAGCATTGCGTGACGCAGTCTCCATGTTCCTGGAATCCCATGAAACTCTTGTTAACGGTGGGTACAGACCGATTCCTGCAAAGACGATAGATCCAAACTTCACCTTGGACGGGTTGAATATGATCGGTGTAATACCGACTTCTCTCATTATGGAGCTTGAGGAATACGACAAGTGCTTGAGGGCATCAAGACCTGAGGATATCCCAAGCATGGGACTTCTCTTCCACGGGCCTCCCGGTACGGGAAAGTCCCACCTGGCTACCTATATAGCTCAACGCCTTGACCGCGAGATCGTCCGCAAGCGGGGAAGTGACTTGCTGTCCCCATACTTGGGCGAGTCGGAGCAGCTCATTAGGCAGGCATTTGAGGAAGCCGCCGCAAAGGATGCGGTCCTGATCTTTGATGAGGCTGATTCACTCCTTTTCAGCCGAGACCGTGCGGTTCGCTCGTGGGAGATCAGCCTGACAAACGAGTTCCTGACCTGGATGGAGGAATTCAAGGGAATCCAGATCTTCACCACCAACCGGCTGACCGACCTGGACAACGCAACTATTCGCCGCCTGAATCACAAAATAGAGTTCGACTATCTCAAACCCGAAGGGAATCTTGTTTTCTTCCGTAAGTTCCTCCTGCCGCTGGTAGGTGGAGTCATCGGAGGTCGAGTTGAGAAAGAATTGGCATATCTATCCACACTCACCCCAGGAGACTTCAAGACCGTCCGCGACAAATTTCGATTCAAAACCACTGAGGACATCACTCAGGAGGCTTTGGTCAATGCGTTGAGGGAAGAAGCCAGGATCAAGGCCGAGCAAGCCGGGGACAAACCGATTGGTTTCATGGCGAGCGCATAAGGAGCAGTGAAGCTTCGAGGCAGATCGACAGGACACTTGGTCTGTTGGGAGCCTTGCCGAACTGAGGGGAAAGCCGCCCCGATCAGACAGATTTTACGCCAATCATCAGAATCTGATGGTGATGCGCTCATCCCTTGCAATGTGAGGAGGACTTAATGAACAAACACCTCAGAAGTCTGTTTCGGAAGGAAAGGCTACGTCAAGGAATTCGACTGAGCGAACTTGCGGCCCAAGTCGGATATAAGAATGTCAACAGAGGCTGCAACAGGATCCTTCGCTTTGAGAGAGAAGGCGTCATCACCGAGGACCTATTCCAGAAACTGGTCAACGCCCTTGACATCCAGCCCGACCAGATAGAGGAGGCAGTTGAACGAGATCTTGAAGAATGGCGGAAATGGATCGAGCAGCCGGTAGCCCCTGAGCTAATACTCAAACCAATTCCTGGCGTATACCTCACAGAACCCATACCAGAGTCTCTTCAGACTGAAGAAGAATTCATCGCCTACGCCAGGAAAGTAACCAAAGAGATAGGCGTAGAAGCATGCCTGGCACTCTCTCGGAAAGAGTCACTCTGGTTCGGTCGAGACGGCGAGCTTCGGTTCAAATCGAATGCAAGGCCCGGCGTGCCCAACATTCCGTACATGACGGTGGGAGGAAGCAGGAGATTCCTATTCAGGTCAGATCAATAGGGCTTCCGCCTTACGGTGATGTCAGAATGACGTGAAGTGTCATCTAATGTGCCGGGGACAGACCGCCCTTGTCAAAGCGACCTGAATCATACCTCGAAAGGATCTGAGATGAGAAATTGGCTTGCCGTGTTTGTCAGTCTGCTGTTCCTTATCCCGACATGGACTTTTGCGGAACAGACCGTCGTTGTGGTTCGTGACCGCTCTGGACGCGTGATTGAGAAACACTACATCACTCAAACGAAAAACGGCAGAAGGACTGTCGTGAGAAATCCGACCGGCAAGAGGATTCGCGTCGAGATCCTCCGGGGCAAGAAAAAGGAAATCAGGGACCCGATGGGCCGACTCTTACGAACCGAGACAGTCAAATAGGTTTGATCGGTGCGAACCCACTTGTCATCCGTCTTGTGAGGATGGCTCAATGAAGTTTGCCCGAAAGATCATACGAACGGCCGCCTTTTTCATCTCGCCGGAAGGCCACGTCCTTGAAGTGAAGGGCAGTAGCCATATCGGAATGGTCATCAGCAATCCCACAAGGTTCGGATTGACCAAGCGGGAAATCGAAGACGCATACGCTGAGCACGGAGAGCCGGTGATCGTGCCGGGGTCAATGGGCGCTCCGAGGTATCTGCTCCGAGGGTCAGGAAATAGAGACTACCTCTCCAGCGCGTGTCACGGAGCTGGACGACAGCTCTCACGTGGGGCTGCCATGCACCTAAGCGACAAGGAACTGGATGATTTCCTGGATTCGTTCCGGGTAGTGACTCCTGTGGATTTCAAGAGCCATGACATGCGGAAGCGTCCAGATATACTGGAGAAGATACGAGCGGAAATCAAGCAGGAAGCGCCGTTCGCGTACAAGGAGATTACTCCGGTGATCGAAACGTTGCGTGAGCCGGACGTAGCTCATTCGGTGGCGGAGTTCCACCCGTTGATGACCGTGAAAGGGTGATTGGCCTAACTGCGCTGCTCCTTATATTCAGGCGGCACCATCGGGGAATCTTTCTTTTTCGTGATCATTCGTATTCGGCAATTCTGGCCGCAATTTTCTTGTGTAGGCTTGCGATATCAACCACCGTAAGAGAACACGTCCCCACGGCCGGTGGCAGTTCCGAGGAAATATCGCTTCTGTGGAAAATGACTTCCACCTGACCGTCGAAACCCCTCGATATCGTCACCGATCCATTAAATCCTCGTTTCAACCATCTGGAAATCTTACGGCCAGGATCCTCTCTGTCGAAGTCATCGCATTCATGATCAGAAAAGGCGTCCGGTTTCGTGATCACCGCCCGGATTTCTTCTGTACTCAAGCCGGTCTCGAACAAATGGAATACGATGGCGACCGCTACCAAATCTTCTACCGAATGTCGGTTGCCCCTGCGGGAGGGGCGCCGAGGCCGATCAGCTGGTTCAATGAGACCGCACTTGATCCAGTTCTGATGTCTCCCAGACAGATGGGGCATCACTTTCTCCAGTTCGCGTGTCGTATGAAGCTGACTCATAGACTTCTCCTTTTTTGATTTTGTGAATCTGGAACCGTAAAGAAAGACATGTGCGCGCCAGAGAATCTTGAAATCGGATGTGGGCGCCTTCACCGACCGTTTGCAGAAAGCATCATTTCATCATGGTCATGTGGGGTGCGGCCGTAGAGCGGTGCGTGGATATTCGCTTGTACAGTCGCGTCGATACTCCAACCTCATCGGCAATGTCGTTGCTGAGAATCAGCAGCTCATTCGACTGCTTGTTTCTATTCATGCCATAGGCCCATTCGATTGAGTCCAGAATGCAGAAGTCCCCGTACATTCGGCGTATCTGATTGCAATCATTGTATGAAAGAACCCAGTTCTCCCTGGAATGAAGCATCTCGGCAAGCAAGGCGTGATCGATATGGTGTAGATCGCCTCGATTCCCGTAGAGTTTGCTATCAATCATGTACGGCGGATCCAAGTAAAGGCGACTGGCAGGGCTTCCAAGAACTGAATCCTCGAAAGCGGCCAGTTCAACAGTGAGCAAGTTGTCTGGAACGGAAAAATTTCCGAGTGCTTCGACATTGCTTGGCTTGAATCGACCGTTTTTGCCGTTTTCAAGAGGCGAAAATCCTGCGCAAAGGGTTGCGCCTGAGAAAGACGTCCTATTAAGCACATAGTAAATGCTGGCTATGTCCCACGGGTCTTTCAGTTGCAACAACGTTCCCCTCAATCTATAGAAATCTTCTTTGGTGACCACAGGAAGAAATTTACCTACCTGTCGAGCAAGTCTTGCCCTATCTTCTAGAAGGCATGACCAGAAGATAACGAGCGGCTCGAATAAATCGTAGGCTTTGGTTTTTACCCCTTGAGAGATTAGGTATAGTTCCATGGATAGCCCGCCGGCAAATGGCGAACAGACGACCGAAGCACCACTGAGGTACTTCTTGAGAAACTTGACGGCCCGTGTCTTGCCGCCCGGATAACGTAGAAGAGATTTGAGTTTCGCTTTACCCACTGCTAATTCCTTTCGGCGCAAAAATGCGCTAAGAAACGACCCCTGTGGATAATCCCACCGCCCCCCTACGCAGTCGTTCCAGGTTTGTGATTCTTGGTTCTTGTCCCGCTGATTTGAATGCTCAGGCGGCCTTTCTCAACGTCGTTGCCTTCTCTCGCCAGTAGCCTCGAACCTTGATAGTCGTTTCGCGTCCTCTATAGCGAAGACGACGCGTATGGCCTGCAATCCATTCGTATTCTGGTCCGGGATTGGCATACGGATCTTTTCGCCAGTTTTCTGTGACATTTCTGCGCGGTGCATGCCTCCAATGACCACGAACCACATACTCCGTGCCAGCTGAAGAATAGCGGACATGGGATTTCACCCAGGTCCAGTCCTTGCCTGGATCGGTCTTGACATCGTATTTCCAGAGTCTGGCTTCTCCCGCTTTTGCTGTGGCTTCCGCCTCTTCTCGCTTTGACTTTTCTCTCCAAAGCCGTTGGGCCTTCCGTTCAAGCTTTTCAAACCGCCGGATTACAAAATTGAATGAATTGGGATAACGAAGGGCGTGTGCGAGCAAGCCGCCGTACGAGATTCCATTACGGCTCATCTTCGCGTGCAGTATCTCAGCTGCGGATACCCCGTCGCCGTGGTCACTACTGACCTGTCCTAGGATCAAAAGGCACTGTCGTAACTCCTTTTCCGTTTGCATAAGACTGTCTCCGACTAAGTTTCAGTTTCCGGTTTCAAGAACCTCGAAACGAAAGACAGAAAGAAGGAAACACTTCGATCGGAGGCTGTTTTGTAACGTATTGAAATTGCTAGGTGCGCGATTTCTGCGCACAAAAAAATTTCAAAAAGATGACCTCGGTCATAACGAGGTCCCTAGTGGGCATGATTTGGTCGATAGAACGCGTTCAAAGGTAGGCCCGCGGAGTGTGTCTCGGGAGGGATGCTGGGGATTGATGGGGGAAAACGGCAGGTGGTGGAAAACGTGGCTTCAAATAATAGGGGCACAAGGGGGGGATCAGTCGAGGTTAAGCCGGTGGGACAAAGACTCTCACAATTCTGCGGGATGTGATGCGGTGGGCGGCGACACCGGCACACCCCTCCCCGCGGTAGCAGTGATAGCGATTCTGTACGGCATCCAAGAGCGGAAATGGCGGCATGTCAGCCGCGATTGCTCCGAGTTGCATGAGTGAAGCCATACCAGTCCATGGGCCCGCCCAATTCGGACCAGCATGTCCTTTTCTGCGAGCCATCAGAACGTCGGCAAAGGTGGGCGGATGGGCATGGTTACTCGTCTCTCTGTAGAGCCGGAAGCCAGATTCTCCTCGTGGATTTGTGAAATCACGAATCAGTGGGAAACAGTCGGTAAGGGCGGCTGGGATTGGGAAAATAGTGCGGATGGACTCTGCGTCCCCGGCCGTCGTGGTGGCCGCCACGGGCGCCAGAAAACCATCCTGGCAACTCCTTATGATCACACGTCTTAGGAAGCGCGCCTCTCTCGTGGTCCCAATACCGGGATAGCAAGTTGCGGAGATGCTCCGATGAATAAAGATGTTGTATCAGTTCGGTGGAGTCCGCAGCACTGTCAACTTCTTTGCAGCAAATGGCTCTCTCAAAGCGATTTGAAACGAAGGTAAGTCCGAAAGAACCCCCGAATGGACCAAAATGCCCCCGACGACCAACCTTGTGTAAGAAGGTTACGCCTCCCTCGCGGACAGGATCACTCCCAAGCTCCTCAAGAGGTTGGTCAGATACGCTCTTCTCGTCATCGATGAACTGGGTTACCCCACCCTGAACTCCGGGAAGGTCAATGCTTTCTTCAAGCTCATGGATGAGCGCTACAGCCGAAAATCAACCATAATCACATCCAACCTCGACTATCCCCAATGGTACGACCTCTTCCAACGCAAACCGCTCGCAGATGCCCTTCTGGACCGACTCAACCACCATTGCATCACCATTCGAATATCCGGTCCCTCACTCAGAGTCCCCACCCACACCGAATCTCAAGAAACAACCCCCCAAATCAAAACAAAAATAGCTGCGCACTAACAACGGGTCAATTCCTGAGAGCGCCCAGGGCTCCAACTAAAGCACCCATTCTGTAACTGGCTGCCCTTCGCCATTTGCGGTTTTCACAATGGTTCTGCCCAGCTCGTCCTTAAGATGGATTTCCCAGAAATCAGGGAATGTTTTCTCGACCTGACGCCATGTGTTTTCCCAAGTGTCTGGTTTGAGTGGTATTTCTTCATTCACGAATTCCTTGACAGGCTGCTCAGAACTGAGTTTTCCGCTGTTTTCCGAATAGTAGATGTAGACATACGCGGCGATTCCGTTGGACTGAGTGCGGGGAAGTTTTCCGCGTAGCTCATTTTCATCCGAAGAAGGAATCCCGTTTCCTGTATTACTGCTGGTTTCCGAGTTTTCATTGCTGCTTGAAGTGTCCACCGCAGTGGACACTTCACCATCCTGAGCACCCGGTCTCGAATCCAACCAATCTAAGAATCTCGACCAGTCATCTTCGTCGAACCCCTCTGCGCTGACATGGCTCTTGCTCTTTGTGAACTTGGCTGTGAATTTTCCTTTTACAGCGACGTGGACACCGCGAGGCTTTTGGGGTTTCCAGGTCGGATCAACGATGCGCTTGACATCTTGCAGAGTCTTGGCCGCCACTATCTTTTCCCTGTTTTCGTCAATAAACTTCATTGGGTCAGGCTTTTTACAGCATTCAACAAGCTTATTCTCGGCAATCCCGGCGTAGTCCGTTAGATTGTCACCAAAACCCTGGTAGAGTTTCATCCATTTGTACGCGCTGCTTTTGCCCCACTTAACACTCGTACAGAAGGCCCTGAATATCCGCAATTTTTTCGTTTTGAGAACACGGTCAATCTCGTAGACTAGCCGCCCCTTGAACAATACGGCTTCAAGCGTGTTGTGAGACGACCATCTTTCCATAATCAACGCCTGCTTGGCGAACGGCAAAACGACACCCTTCAATTCATCGGTGAAAGCAATTGGGCCGGACTTGCCCTCAGATTCTAGTTCATGCGCGGCGCGGAGCTTCTCGATGTCCTGTTCGATCTCACCCTTTTGCTCAGGGCTCAGATTGACTTTCGAGATGACCTCTTGTTCCAATTCGGTCAGGATTGAAGCAATTTGATCTCGTTCGTGTGTCTCAAAAAAAACCTTGATTAGCTCGTTGTTACCTTTTCCAGACAATTGCCACCTTCCATAGCTGAAATTGCACAGATGTTTAAGCATACCTCAAGGTCGGTGACATGTCAACTAAGACAGCTAATAAGACTGCCGGTGGCGTTGATGTAGTTGACCAAGGTACATTGGAGGGGATGGGCAATCAACATAACGCCCTGTTATTTCATTGTTTGATACGAAGAGGCGCCTGAGCTTGATCTTTGCGTCTGGCAGAAATGCCCGGATGCACGTTTGGAGAAGAGCTGAAGGATTAGCAATAAGAACGTATCCGTTCAGGGGGGGGGACTGTCAAGCACGCCGAGAAAGTCCTTCGTGAAGCGCGCTCATTTGCTTGGAGAGAAGTGCCGGCCCCCCCCGGTTTGGCACAAGATGACCCGAGCGCGCTCAGAAACGATGCGCGTAGGCGCGCTAAATTTCGGGGGGCATTTTCTCCCGCGATATTAACTCATTATGCTATGCGCTCGTTCCATGAATCGGGACGGTGCGAGAAAGCTCTATCGATCCGGTGAGGCCCCTACAGTGATGGTCCTGCTGGATTTGAGTCGGCGAAATGGCCAGCTTAAAGAAGCGGTTGCGAGAAAATCGACAAACTTATCGAATTCCTCCAAGCCAGCATCCTCCAACGGATTTGTGAAGCCTTCCGAGGACCGGAAGATCTGTCAAGGCAACAAAACCGAGCGAGGGCCAGAGTGACGGACCGGCTCCTCACCGAAATACAAACCTGCCACAGGCAGGGCAGAGATCCCATTGAGTTCCTGACTGAGGCAATCACAGCGTACCGCAGAGGACTGCCGCCGCCCTGGTTACTGCCCACAAAAGAGAATCAGATCAAGAATGCTGCTTGCACCCGTGAACGGATACACAAGAACTATTCTGATTCGGAGGGTGGTAAGGCGAGCGGTTTTCTCGTATCTACCTTCCAGGCTTTATTTTTCGCGTCCAGGGTAACGTCGAAGGCCGAAGTCGCTTCGCGGTCCCATTCCATTTCCCGGAGTACCGGAGTGATAGAACAGATCCTATTGTTTCCACTCTTTCGGATCGGAGTGGCACCGAAATCGGCAGGTTTGCACGGCCGCAGCCACAATAAACCCCTTTTGTTGTCTTCCAAAAGGAAGTGCAAGTGGTCAAAGTCCCCACCATGCCAATCTCTGATGACCTCATACGCCTTACGATAGATCAGCAGTCGGTTGTATTGACCCGATATTGAGATAGAAGCCTTCTGCCGTCTAGATTTCTTCCCCACAATCCGTAGACTCATCATACGTCCTCTCCACAGTGTTCTACGCAATATTATCCACAGTTCATTCCACTGTCAAGTCACATCATTGGTGGATGTACTATTGGCATGATCTCTGTCAAATGATATTCAACAGGAACAATACCATCGTTCTACAGGTGAGGACCTTGAACATTAAGAAAACTATTTACTTGCCGGACGGTAGCTGGATTTGGATCTATGAGGCTCCAAAGACAGCCACGGTCTATGAGGCCGATGGAACGATCAGGGAAATTCAGGGTTCAAAGCCGGCCAAAAGAAAGATTGGGGCTGGTGGACTGAGCTTCTCAGCCAGTGCAGGTCGCTACATACGTCTCAAGAACGCGCCAGCCTACCTCGGCACGAACATCAATCGTTTCAATAGCGAAACTAGGCCATATCTTACTGCAATATCTATAGGAAAGCCAGAGAGAAAATGATCCAGCGCTACGGACAAGAATTCGAACACGTCCAAATAATGTTCAGCAAAGACGAGAACGACGCTTTCTGGTTGTCTCGTTGTGACCCCGATGAAGAGGGCGCTCGTAGGCTCAATGCGACGAGCGACACCACACGGACCCTCTTATGCTCTCCTTTGCTGAAGACGCTTGAGTGAGAAGGGAACAAGACAGAGCAATTTCCCGCCAAATGGGACTCCGAGAATGACGCATGGAGAGTAGATTTCTCCCGGTGAGGGAAAGGAAAGGAGGCGAAGGAGTAGCTCCCAGGCAGCCAAGACAAAGCTAAGGGCATGGATAAAGGTTGCTGCTCAAAGCAGTCAACCGGATCCTCTACGGACACATCGGCAACTCATTGTTGCGGACCTTTTGGTCCAGGCGATCCTTTCGTCCCGGCTGCTCCCAAGGAACCAACGATCCTTTCGCTCCAGCGGTCCTGAGAAGCCCGTATGCCCTTTCTTTCCCCAGTAACTCCGGTGGCTTAGGCTCACTTTTTCCTTGACACGGGAGACACTTCATGCTACCGTTTGGAAAACATGGGGATTCACCACAGTTAGGACCTCTTAAGGAGGGAGGTTCCACGAAACGGGAAAAGACGTTGTTCGCCTCATCCGAGAAAGCCGGAACTGTTTGTTTAGCGGCTCAGGTGATTGGTGAATCAGGATATATACGAAAAAACCCGCCTACATAGCTTTGCGCGCAGTGAAAGCGGGTCTTCTCGTCAATCGCCAACCCCGGAGTATCAGGGCAGGTTATGGTTTGTGATTTCAGCATAAGCCAAATCGCTCATGAAATCAAGGCAATTCTTGGTTTCCATGACCAGCGGCTCTCCATACTCCCATACCGGATGGAACTGGCTGAAGAAGCGGAGGGCAAGGGTTCTTTTGTCCGTGCTCTACAGAATAGGGTCAAGTCCGGGGAATTCCCAGGCGTGTCGTGCCGGAGTGACGCCTATCATGCTTAGGTACGCCGACCCTTACTGGAGACCTCTTGCTTTCTCCCTTGAGTCAGCAAAGTGCAATGGTGAGGCAGACCGTAACGGTATTCACACCGCATTCCGGCAAACTGCCTTGCATACCAACGACATATGTTTCTAATCCGTTGCGGAACGCGGGGATCTCTCAACAAGAGGTCTCTTTACGTTTGAAAAAGGAGGAAGAGGTTATGCCGCCAAAGAAAAAGACCGCTCAGGTCTCAGAACAAGCACAGGTTGCCGTCACCTTTGAGAAAGGTGAGGTAGAAGTCGCACAAGACGACCTCACGTTACATCTATCGGGGTCCAAGATGACCCTGACAAAGGGTTCGCCATTCAGCCTGGATTTCGATGAAGGATCCGTCGATTACATCGACGACAACCTGAAGGTCCATGCCGAAGGTGAAGGCGTAAAGATCCACCTCGGGAACCAGGAATAACATCATAGGAGGAAGCGCTCTGACATCAGAGCGCTTCCTCCATCAAACCGAGACACCCACACAAAGTTTGTGTAAGTGGGGTAAAGGTCGCCGAGTCCGACCTAGGGAGTTGCCGATGTTTCCGCCCGAGTCTCAGAACCTACGACCGCGGGTCTGGGACTCGGACGGGAACAATACCCTACTCGGCAAAGGATCGCCATTAAAGAATCACAGGAGGCGTAAGAAATGAGCAACCGCATGGAGCTGTTGGAAAACTTCGCAGAAGAAACAGACAATCGTGGACTCGGCTGGCGTATCTACTTCCTGAAATATCTCGGATCAGACCAGGAGAACAACGGAATCGTGAATCCTTTCGATCTTCTGAATGATTTTGACGAGGACGAGATTATCGAGGTGGAGTTTTTCGATGACCACGCCGACATCGTGATTAACGGAGGAGACGAGATAACTGTTTATCCCGAGGAGTACTCGGTGGATAAGTTCGGGCAGCGCGCAGCCAATCAAGAGAGTCCGGATTGCTACTGGTACGTGTACGACTCGGGTTTCTCACTGGTACCCGACGAGCTGACTACATCTCCACAATTAGACGAGAACAAGCTTTCAGACTGGCTTCAAGAGCACTATCCCGGCGAATTCAGCGACGTGAGTATCGAATACACCGGGGACAGTGAGACATACCACACTTACAAACCCGGTCTTTCGCAAGAGCACTTGGAAAGCCGCTTCTTCGAGGCGGCACGCGCCCTCGGCTGGACCTGGGAGGAAGATTAGGACTGATAAGAGGGCATCCTTGCAGAAACATGACCGGCAAAAAAAACCTCACGGGAGCGAGCCATGAACAATGCGACTATTCCTGAACCGAAACAACTCCTTCAAAAATTGGAATCTGATGTCCGATCCGGCACATGGAAGATCATCCGGTATTTCAGGCAGAACAATCGGGATCGTATCCCTGACTGGTGCTACCTCCCTCAAGATGATTTGATACAGTTGGTACTGTCCAACCAGTTGCTGCCGCCTCACCTTCTCATAAAAGCCATATCCCCGATGTCCATTCTATCCGGATGGCGAGCGACTCAAGGGATTTACCGACTGAACCCTGATCTGCTGGAGAAGTTGACCAAGACTCCATACACGGGAGAGATTCCCGTCGAGGCGTTGCAGTTGCTCCCTGAGTGGTGCGTGTACGTCGAACTCCCCGAGCCGGTTACCTTTACCGGGAAGACTTTTTACGGCTTCTTTGGAACATGCACCATCTTAAATGGTGATCCTCAACTTAGTCTCGGCTGGGTAGGGGAAGGAAAAACAGGTTTTGAAATCGACGGGCTTCCATTGAAAGATACTCTGGAGTCCAGCATCCAACATGTGATGAACACCGTTGTCGCCAAGCGAGCCAAGACAGCCCGCGGAACTCCCTTCTCCCGACTAAACGAGAAAGATCGCAGAGATTTGAAGGAGCGATTCAGGTTTGCTCTTCCCATCCTAATCTATTTGGGAGCAGAGAAACCCGATATAGGCTCCCACCAAGGCGACAAATCGCTACCACAAAAGAAGGATCGATCAGCGATTGTGAGGAAGAAGCAGAAGGTTCCATCTCCTAGGATCTGGGATGTGGGATGGAGGCGAGGACCAGCATTCCGAAAAGACAAAGAGGAAGTCCAGGACGAGGCTAATCCGATCACCGCCGGTTCAGAGCAATCACATCGCCCGCATATTCGGAGGGCGCACTTTCACTATTATTGGGTCGGATCGAAGAGCGAGCCTTCCGGCCGAAGGCTCATATTGAAATGGTTGGAGCCGATAGAGGTGAATGTGCATGATTCCAGTGATCTGGTTCCCACAGTCAGAGAAGTCAAAGACATCCACCGCTGATTAGGAAAGGAGAAGAAATAATGCTGCCCCCGGAACATACGATTGTCGCTATCAATAGGAAGTTTTCGAGCCTATGGCAGGATATTGATGCCTATCGCGCCGAGCATTCAAGGTCCTGGCCTGGGTGGTGTTTCATTCCGAGGGACGAACTGGTCCGCATTATGTCATCTTACTTCAACACTCCCATAGACGATGACGACAAGTGGGAACAGTCCGTATGGTTAAAGATTGTAAGCATTTTAGCTCCTTGGCGGGTCTCGAAGAGCGTATACAAATTTGATCCGGACATTTACCGCGTCTTGATCAAAACTCCCCTGCGGGGAGAGCTGCCGGTCGAACTATTCTTCAAACTGCCGGAATGGACCGTTTACATTGAAACTCCTGATTTGGATACATACTTCGGCGGCAAGTCTGAAGGCTTCGTGGCATCGTTGAACTATTCCGCAAAAGATGATGGCGAGGTCAGACTGTCGCTGCTCTCCTTTGGTAACGAGGAACCTTTCTTGGAATGGTTGTACTTGAAGAAGGGAATCACGATAGAGGAATCGCTCGCTGAGACTCAAGAACGTTACCACAGTTTTATGTCCAAAATGCAGCTATCCCATCAGCGAGAAAGATACGCACTGAAAGATGTGCTTTCACACGGATCAAAACTCGTAAACCTTTTGCTCTACATTTGTCAGGTGAACTCTGAACATCTAGATGTCAGAAGCGCTGACGGAAACGACAAGGTTCCCGGCAACCCGCTGCCGAGGAAGACAAAGAGAGGGTTGCGTTACTTTCCTCCGAAAAAGCCAAATGTCTGGGAGTGCGGAATGCGTCAAGGTGCGGATTTGAGACGAGCCATTTCCGAGATGTCCGAATCGGGATACGGTACCCATAGGAGTCCTATTCCACATACACGGGCTGCTCATTGGCAAACTTACATCGTTGGTAAGGGATCACGAAAAGACCCTACGAAGGGTAAACGAGTTCTGAAATGGATCCATACCATTCTGGTCAATTCCAGCAAGGGTGACGTCGAGGTTCCTGTGATACGCAGAGTCGATTAGCGGGACCTGAAGTAGGCGCGTCGGAAGCTCAGCCTGGATTCGCAGGAAAGGAGATCGACTATCAATCAACCTGAACATGAGAATGTCACCACCCTTGCCGGTGATTGTAGTCAGACTCTCAAATCCGTAGATTCAGAGTCGATCCAACTCATCGTCACCTCTCCGCCCTACAACCTGGGGAAACAATACGGGAAGACGCGAGAACCTTCACAAACACTTGAGGAATATCTGACCGGCATGGAACCAACCTTTAAGGAACTTCACCGGGTGCTGGGGCCTGGAGGCAGTCTATGCTTACAGGTGGGAAATCACGTTCACCGTGGGGAAATCTTCCCTCTCGATGCCTTTTACTTTCGTTTCCTGAGATCACTTAGCTTCCTGTTACGGGAGCGGATTATCTGGCATTTTGAACATGGGCTTCATGCCAAGAATCGTTTTTCCGGGCGATATGAGTCTGTCTTGTGGTTCACGAAGAGCGACAACTACACCTTCAACCTGGACAACTTCCACATCCCATCAAGTTTTCAAGGACCTAGGTATTACCACAAGACATCCGGCAGACCTGCTGGCATGCCGCCGGTGAAAAACCCCGGCGACTACTGGAGCGTGGAAGAGTTGGTGAGGCAAGATTGGGAGAGCCTCATGTGGAACATTCCAAACGTAAAGGCAAACCACCCTGAGAAGACCAGTCACCCATGCCAATTTCCGGTGGAGTTGGTCCAACGATGCGTCCTCGTACTCTCCAACGAGGGTGATACTGTCCTCGATCCATTTGCAGGCACCGGCTCGACCGCCATTGCAGCGATCAGCCTCAATCGGAAGGCTGTCCTCTGCGAGCAGGAGCCGGAGTACATTGAAACAGCAAGGAGAAGGATTGAGGATTACCGGGGTGGAACTTTGAAGACCAGACCACTCTGCAAACCGATTCACCAACCTTCTGGGCGTGAACAGCAAGCCCGGATGCCGGAGGAGTGGCAGACAGGAAATCATGATTCTCAAATACAAGAGGAAAAGACGATCGGAACGGTCCTTCAAGAGGCAGCACAAACATAGCTGCGATTTGGCGCAATGGCTTCCCCTCTTTGTCGAGAAACTGGCACTGTTATCAGGAGAGCGGTAGGGACAACCCACTAAGATCACAGCCCAAGCCTAAGCCAGTACCGGATTTGACTGGATTCTCTGACTCCGACGTTGTGTGGCGTTGGAACCTGAGACCCTATCACGGCAAGGTCTTCAAGCGGGCTGTCCTGACGAACTGCCCAAATGGGCGGAAGCAGAACTTCTCACGATAAGCGCCACGAATTCAAGCCATTTTGAAGATGGCAGGTTGACCGACAACCAGCGATAATGCCAGTGCAAAAGCACAAACGGAACCTGTTGCGTGAAATCGCAGCTATGTTTCCGATGCCCCTACCTGTCCCACGGGGGTACCTGTAGGCCCCGAAACTGTCGGAACTGGAAATCACCTGGAACCAGAGTTCCCAATGGCAGAAGACCAGCGAGATTCCAAAAGAGCCTGGAAATAAGGAGGATTGAGGAAATGATCGAGTTTTATGACGTTGGACCCGACGAGTACGGCGATCCGTATTTCTATCAGCGGTGCGATTATGCGACAGCAGTGGGAGTATTCCAAATCGACCTTGCACTTGATATTAAGGATCGTTCACCACTGTTCTGTAGTGTTGATACAGATTTGGGGTTCATAGATGAAGACCCATTTCTCGCAAATACATTTGATGATGTCGAATCAGCCTTGCGAGCAATCGAGGATTGTGTCCGCGGGATCGAATCGGGACAATTTCCACTGAGACTTTATCAAACATCTGAAGAGGCGTACCAGTCCGCCAGGACCGCGGGATTCGTTCCGGCAACCGATATCGAGGGGGTGCCTGATCTGCTGATTCGGAGGTTTTGTAAGCCTCATGATGAGTTTCTAGAGGGATTTTTCAACTGCTATGGCGTTTATGAACCGGAGGAGGTCCTCGCAACGTTTGGACTCGTTGAGAGCAATAAGTACGAGGCTGACCCCGCAGCGATTGCAGCACTGGAAAAATCGAGACGAGATGCTGAGGTAATGAGAAAACTGCCAATGGATATCAAACTGCAATACCAACTCAGCAACGGGAGGTGGACTGATTGTGGTGAGAGGAGTGAGGAATTTTTGCTGCGTTGTGAGAGATACACCGGTGTTGATGAGAATGGAAAACGAGTTCCCCGACAGGTTGCTGTTCGTGACCTGACCAGGGAAGAGGTCATCGAGACTCTATTAGCAGGGGAAACGCTCCGCAATGATGCCAGTGACTGGTACTCCAACTGTCGCTCTGGTACTGAATATGAGCAAAAAATGGCGGCACGGCGGGAAGAACAGGAGCAGGTCGAAATGGTTAAATGTGACTGTGGGCATACTGTTCCCAGATCTGTCGCAATGAGTGCGAGTCTGGGAATTACCTGTCCTGACTGTTATGACGATTGGAGTTAGATATGAGGGATCACGAAAAGACCCGACAAAACGGAACTGAAGACATCTCTGGATTCCTCCAGTGCTCGTCAATGTCAAAGACGCTGAGAACGACCTAGTGCCCAATATTAGGCACGTGGAACCCGTCAATTCCGAGATCAAAGAACCATAGACAGACGAAAGATCATAGAGACTGGTGACCTCTCTCAAACTTGCCTCTGACGGAGTTTAGGTAGCTGATGAACTCCGACAAACAGATCTACCCGGAGTAGGAGTCACCGCCAGAAAAAAGAATCTTTCCGTTCAGTCCGGGGACTGTCTGTGGCATGATGTCCGACACCCCAAAGATTCAATCGAGACGGAATAATGAACAAGTCGGACCTCATCAAAACCGTCTCCAGAGGGATGGACCTCCAACAGCGGAAAGCCGAAGAGATCGTTGATATGGTTTTCGGCACGATGTCCAAGGCGCTTATCGCCGGAGACCGTATTGAAATCAGAGGTTTCGGGTCCTTAGTGGTAAAGACTTACGACGGGTACACCGGTAGGAGTCCGAAGACCGGAGAGAAGATCAAGCCGGAAAAGACCTAGCGGGTCGAATCAACCGGTGAGAAGTGAAAAGCCGTCTTCGGAGGGTGAGGAGACTTCATGAAGTGGAAACTACCGATCTTGGTTACGACAACCCTGCTCCTGATTCTTCCAGCCTGGCCGATGAGTGCAGAGACTGTAGTGGTCCGGGACCGATCCGGAAAGATCATTAAGAAGAGAATCACTCGGGGAGACCGGACAGAGGTTCGGTCTGCGACCGGAAAGCTGATCAGGATTGAGATAATCAGAGGTGATCGGAAAGACATTAGAACACCGACCGGAAAACCCTTGCGGACGGAGAAGATCAAGTAGGAACCCACCCCCCTCCGTAGTACGATCTGCATACGATTTTCAGCGGTTCTCTAAATAGTGCTGCCACTTCCCCCCAGCGCCATGCCGATCCGGCCAAGCCCATCCACGTACGACGTGGAATCGTAGCACGATCCACTCCCCCCAGACCCATTTTCATCACCCTACCATCCCACTGCCACCGCGCTACCATTTTTTCGTTGTTCAGATTCATCCGTAGTGATAGCCTCTGTCTGCGAGGAGACCTGGAGCGACTCTATCTCCGGGTTCTCGACCAACTGTCCGCGAACCAGTCCACAATGCGGCAAAATCGGAGGCTACAGACATGTTCGGTAAAAAAGAAGAACTCAACCAAGAAATCCTCCAAGTGGCTCAAGAAGTGGGGTTCGACGGAAAGGACTGGATGGGATTAAGCGAAGAATTGAACCAGAGAGGAGTACGTACGGTGAGTGGACGCCCCTTCACTCCCAATAATCTCCAACATTACTGTCAGCGACAGAAGGTTCCATTCCAAATCGATCTCTCTATCCTCAAGGGGTCTTACGAGAAAAAACCAGAGGACTCCCCCCTTTCCCCCGAAGAGAACACGGAACTCCGAGAGATGCTTTCTTGGTGGAAATCCAAAGGAATTGGTCTAGATGCAATTGAGCGGCGACCAATCTTCAAAGGACAGACTCGGAACACCGGGATCAAGATCAACGAGGAACTCCTCGAACGGGCTGTGATAAAAGCCAAGAAAGAGAGACTGCGGACCGGCGGTAGTCTATCGGGATTAATCGAATGGCTCCTGTGGAAATATCTGGACGAGCCAGCCGATCTAGTTGAATCTCGCTAAATCCTCACATCTTCCCTTGCCCCTTGACTCTAGCGTCCCTTTTCTGGTATTTAGGTCTTAAAGTAGTGGTAGTCCCGTGACAGCCAAGGGGGCTTCTTATGTCAACCCATCCGGATATTGGACGGGAAGCAACCTCCGAAACAACCGCGGTCCCGTTTCAATCCCATGAAATCGAGGTCTTGAAGGAGATCATCGAAACTTATCGGGCAAACAAACTCGATTTGTCCCTGGGACGTCCTCGCTTCAAGAAGCCCCGAACCAACTCCGGCATCCTACTCAGCGAGGAAATCAGAAAAAGAGCTTTACAAAAGGCGAAGGCTGATCCCGACACTACAGGGGGCAGCCTCAGTGGACTTATCGAGCTTTTGCTCTGGAAGTATATCGGGTCCCCCTCCGACGTGGTGGAAGGCTCGGATTCCGAAAAGTAGCTAAGGAGAGTCGTTATGGAAGGGTTTGATGCCATATACGGACTGATCGTCATAGCTACCATCTGCGTTGTTTTGAAAGCAGACATGGGCATCATTGCAGGAGGAACCATCGTACTTTGCGTCATCGCCGGTCTTGGAGGAATCCAAAGCTATCTCGAAGAGAGAAACACCATAACGCCATCCTCAGTGCTAGCCACTTCCGAGAAGTGGGAGAGGTTCTATCCCCGGTGCAATAGGGTACTGGCTCTCTGGACTCAACAGGCAGAAGCTCCTTCTTGGCAGCTATTCGGAGACAAGAAGACCAAGGGTGATCTAGAACAGGACGTCAATAAGCTCCTCGATGAAGCCCTCCTCATACTCGGCAGCTCCGAACTCGTTAAAACTTTTCATGAAATTAGAGGGTACCAGACCAAGATCGTCGAGTCCAACCAGAAAATCAGCGACTTGAAGACCCGAAGAATCCTTGCTGATAAGAGAGGAGTAAGGAAATGCGATTCGGAGATCGAGGACCATCAGGATCGAATAGAGAGAGTCCAAGAAGAAATCAATCATCTCAAGAAGAAACTGTCCCGGCAGTTCCATGAGATGGGGATCACTCTCAACGATGATCAGCTCGATATGCTGATAACCGGAGTGACTGGGGACGACGACGCAAAGATGTTTGCCGTCTTCCATACAGTCAAGCACTTCATCGTCCAGTTGAAACAACTTACGGCAGACACCGGTGAGAATATCGAGGTTGCAAGGAAATACTACGGTGTACACACGGTCTTGCTGAAAGTTCTCTTGAGGCTTCAGGACATCTACGTTGAGAGAATCCAGAATGATTACATGCCAAAGCTGGATAAGATCGTAGAGGATACCGAAGAACTCCTGTCTCAGACGAACCGGCTTCTGAAAGATAGTGACGATGCCCATGCCCAAGTCTATAAGGCAAATACGGAAGCCCAGCAATTAACTCTCCGAGCTGCTGCTCTCTATTCCAAGTATCTGAAACAGAACGAAAAGCGGGTCCTGAAAGCCAAGGAGAAGGTCTACAAGGAGTATCAGGCAGCTCTCAATACCTACGAAACAGTAACAAACGCCCACATACTGATCAGTCTGATCAGAAAGG
>CAZGNL010000011.1:0-55178 GCA_964527475.1 uncultured Syntrophaceae bacterium | reverse complement strand
AAGGGAAAAGGAGCTCCCTGCTTTTGCCTGGAATTATCCCGAGGAAGTAAAGAAATCACTCAGGCTGGCTATCAAGGGTCACGCTGCAGCTCAGTATGACATGGGTCTCAGGTACGCCGGCGGCAAGGGAGTCCCGAAGGATTACGTGGAAGCAGTGAAGTGGTTCAAGAAAGCTGCTGAACAAGGGGCTGCGCGAGCCCAGACTAGGCTTGGAGAGATGTATCATTTGGGTCGAGGCGTTCCCAGGGACTACTTTGAAGCCATGAAGTGGTTCAAGAGAGCTGCTGAACAAGGGAATGCGCGAGCCCAGAATGATCTTGGGGTGATGTATTCTAAGGGTCAAGGCGTTCCCAGGGACTACTCTGAAGCCATGAAGTGGTTCAAGAAAGCTGCTGAACAAGGGAATACGCGAGCCCAGAATAATCTTGGGGTGATGTATTCTGAGGGTCAAGGCGTTCCCAGGGACTACTCTGAAGCCGTGAAGTGGTACAAGAAAGCTGCTGAACAAGGGAATGCGCGAGCCCAGACTAGTCTTGGAGTGAGGTATGCTATGGGTCAAGGCGTTCCCAGGGACTTGTCTGAAGCAGTGAAGTGGTACAAGAAAGCTGTTGAACAAGGCTATGCGGGAGGCCAGACTAGTCTTGGATCGATGTATCAGTCTGGTCACGGCGTTCCCAGGGACTACTCTGAAGCCATGAAGTGGTACAAGAAAGCTGTTGAACAAGGGAGTGCGGCGGCCCAAGTTCGTATTGGAAGCATGTATGCTGAGGGTCAAGGCGTTCCCAGGGACGGCTCTGAAGCAGTGAAGTGGTACAAGAAAGCTGCTGAACAAGGCTATGCATATGCTCAAAGCCTCCTTGGACTGGTGTATCATAAGGGTCTAGGCGTTCCCAGGGACTACTCTGAAGCCATGAAGTGGTACAAGAAAGCTGCTGAACAAGGGCGTTCATTTGCTCAAGAAGCCCTTGGAGATATGTATGGTGAGGGTCTAGGCGTTCCCAGGGACTTGTCTGAAGCCGCGAAGTGGTACAGAAAAGCTGCTGAACAAGGGGATGCACATGATCAATTCCGCCTTGCAGAGAGGTATACTAAGGGTCAAGGCGTTCCCAAGGACTACTCTGAAGCAGTGAAGTGGTACAAAAAAGCTGCTGAACAAGGGAATGCGGAAGCCCAGACTAATCTTGGATTCATGTATTTTGACGGTTCAGGCGTTCCCATGGACGACTCTGAAGCATTGAAGTGGTTCAAGAAAGCTGCTGAACAAGGGAATGCGATAGCCCAGACTATGCTTGGAAGGATGTATTTTAATGGTCTTGGCGTCCCCAGGGACGACTCTGAATCCGTGAAGTGGTACCAGAAAGCTGCTGAACAAGGGAATGCAACTGCTCAACATTGTCTTGGAATGGCGTACTATCGCGGGCAAGGTGTTCCCAAGCATCGTCAGGAGGCCATCAAGTGGTTGCGCAAGGCGGCCTCTCAAGGATACGAAGAGGCCAAGAAGCGCTTACGAGAGATGGGAGAGGCCTTGCCCTGATGCTCACCAACTTGATGGTCAAGATCGCAACGTCTTTTGATCGAGTAGCGATCAAAGCCAAGGTAGGGATTATCTCTCTGGACTGAGAAAGGATCTGAAAATCTTAGGCGTAATTGACAAGACTTAGGGCTTTGTCACAAAACAAACCTCTCACCTCCGGCAGTGTCGTCACCCCCGCGGAAGGACTTTGACACTCTCATGGCCCTGTTGAAGTTGAAAGAGGATATCTGAGTAGACACCGGGAGTCCCCAAAATGGACGTCCAACCACTGCTGTTGAGGCTCTTTACGGTTCCGATTGAAGCAAGCGTGGAAATCAATGGGAAGCCTCTGGGATTGACCAAATCTTCCGGTTTGAAGCTACTCTGCAAACAGGGCGACAGAGTCACCATAGAAAAGACGGGCTTTGAAACGGTAACTTTGGTATTTTCCTCTCCGCCGCAGCAGAAGGCCATAACCCTTAAGCTAAGACCCATTCCGACGCCATCCGGGAAGAGGGAAAGCGCTCTAAGACTAGGCCGGTCGTCTCGAATGGGGTGATCGTGTTCCGCGACGATGACTGGATCTACGCTGTTGGTATCAAAAGGGTGGAAAAAGAATATGCCCAACAGTAACACCGACGGTGAGTTGCTGTCCGCCAGGGATAATTGCGCCTAATGCTCCCCTTTGTGATCGAACTCGGCGCCAATTTTGTGTTTGAGGCTGGCACCTGGATGTTCGCACCACATCAAGGAGCTGAGAAGCTGGAGTCTCGTTTATTCCCACCACTCCAGAAAGAGAGAGGCGCCACGATCAACTCCCTGAAAAGACTCCACTCAGCACGCGCCATAAGCTTCCGGAGATCCTTTTGCAAGAGGCTGAATGCCTCATCGGTTAGCCTCGGGGGATTTGAACTCCTCTTTGGTCTGCTCTCAATCCACCTCCCCAACCAGTATGAACGCAGCCCAAAAGAAAGGATGGTCGTAGCCCTCTGCACGTATTTGCTTTCTTGCCAGCCTCAGGGCCTGAAGCTTTTTCTTGCCGGCCTTGATGTTCTTGAAGAAGCTTTGCACCAGTTTGACCGATGATTGTTCGTACACAGCCCACAGACTCATCAGAACAGACCTGGCGCCGGCATGCCGGAAGGCTCGTCCCATTCCCATAGTCCCCTCGCCTGATATTCGCCGACCCAGGCCGGTCTGGCAAGCGATCAGAGCCGCCATGTCAGCGTTCAACTTCAACTCCATCACCTCACTCATCCGCATAAATCCATCCTCGCCTTCAGGTTGATCCACCATGGTCAACGCCAGCACCGGTTCCAGTAACCCCGGCAGGTCCTTACCGAAATATCCGTGGGTGACGAATACCAGCGAACCATATTTGGTGAGATCCAAATCCAGCAATACGGGCTTGCTGGCCTTCTTGCCTATGAACAGGTCGGTCCGTCCCGGCTCAAGGTTCACCAGAAATTCTCCCAGTTCGCTTCCCAGTTTGAGTCTGGGGAACTTCAAACCGGTCTCATTCTTGATGGACATGAGCTTGTCCCGAACAGGCGCCGAGACCCTCGGTTTTGTCTCCAAACGATTTTGGGTTAAGCGGGTGTCGTCGGCGTCGAAGACCGGATCGGCCATCACAAGGCGCCTTGGTCCGGGCCGCTCACGCGACCTGAGCGTTCGCTCCAATGTCAATGCGGTGAGGGAATGAGAATACGATATCGGGTTTCGATCACCGAAGAACTCGGCCCCGGAAACATAAGGATACTTCTTGTCCCATTTCACCTCACCGCTGGAGTTGAGGACCAAGGCTTCGAACGGAATCGATCCAACCGAGTCATCGGGAACAATGATTACCGCCGCACCCTGTGGCAAATCGGAGAGAATGTCGCCCAACAGCAGATCGGCAAGCTTCTTACCAGCGGAAAGATCGAAAGACGCCAGCTTGGCCACAAGATTGTCCTTGTCCTCCTCGACCTCCAGAGGTTCTCGGAACTTTCGGACCAGACGATCAAGGTTCCTCGTTTTAATAGGTTTGAAAACGGCTTTCACTATCTCTTTTCCATGAACGAGGAAGACACCGACCCCCGTCTCCGTGACTTCATACTCAAGGACCCACTCGGAGTCCTTGATCGCTGTTTGACGGAGATCCAGCGGTTGGGGATACTTGGTAGCTGCAAAGAGAGGATACTTCTCGCGGAGTATTCTGATATGGGCCCGGCGCCTGGCCTCCCATTCCCGTACCAGTTGCTGGAGGGACTCCACTGCCATTATGTTCCCACATTCCCAGGCCTCCTGTCGTCGCTTGACCAGGGCTGTGAGTTGCTGATTGATTTCCAGATCCTTCTCAAGGATGTCTGCCGGAACTCCGAACCGGTCACCCGGGGCCATCCGAAACAGATTCTCTGCGAACTGCCTGGCCTTGGTGTATTCCGAAGTCTTCAAAGCCTCGTTGGGCTTGCGCATCTTCAGAAGTACCCTCACAAGCCCTTCATACGGAGCTGTACGGGAGAACCCATGAAGCCTAACATCCAAGAATCCCTCCCTCTCTTCCACAGCAAGCCTGGATCTCAATTTCTCAGTCAGCTCGACAGCCTTCCGGAAATGTTCGGTTGACGCGACGTGATCATCTAAGCCCTCGTAAGCCATGCCCAGTCCTGTGTGGGCGGCGAACATCCTGTCAACCCGGCCCGTTTGTTTTTCGGATGCCAGAAATTTCCTGTACCAATCCTTTGCTTCTTTGTACCTGGATTGGGCAAGCCAAACCCTGGGCAGAGAAGGTCTATGACCACCTGCCCTGAAAAGATACTCGGCCCATCCGGTGCTGCCGGTACGCAGTAAAAGGTACCCAAAAATGTCAAGAACTTCATCGTATGGATATCCGGCATTCCCCAGAACTCTTAGGCAGGCCCTGCATCGTTGCACGAATTCACGAATCTCCATTCGGTGGGCGTAGATCACTGCCTGCCCGCGTAGGGCCCCCGCTTTTCCACTCCAGTCTCTCAAACTTTTCGCTATGGCCAGGGACTTCTCGTAATGATCCAGCGCCTTGTCATATTGACCGGTATGTCTGTAATAATCCCCCAGGGTTTTCAGCGTTGACTGCTCCCTCTTCTTGTCTCCTATGTCTCTAGCTATGGTCAGAGACTGCTTGTAGTTGGGTAACGCCTTGTCATACCGGCCGCAATTGATTTCTATGTTGCCCAGGAACACTAGAGTTGAGGATTCTGCCAGTCGGTTTCCTGTCCGTTTAGCCAAAGCCAGAGACTTCTTGTAGTGAGTCGTTGCCTTCATGTAATGACCGCGGCAGTGATGCAACCCACCCAACGCCAAATGAGCCGTCACGAGCCCGTCTGGTGACTTCAAGTCCCTGTAGATAGCCAGGCTCCTCTTCCCATGAACTAATGCATTGTCGTACCGGCCCATGCCTACACAAGCCGCCGCTAGTATGCCCAAGGTCCGGGCTTCTCCTATTCTATCTTTCTTTTCTCTCTGTTTGCTCAGTAGGCTCTGCAAGGACTCAACTGCCCTGTCATACTCACCCCACTTTTCGTACACGCTACGCATGCTCGACAGCAATCCTGTTTCTTCTTTTTGATATCCGAGTGGTCCGAAGATAGCCCTGGCCTTGTCAAAGTTCTTCGCCGACTCACCAAGGTTGCCCGTCAAAATGTGAATAAGAGCTAGGCTGCCGAGTGTCCTACTTCCGGGCCGACGACCTTTGATCTGTCCCTCAAGAGCTAGAGACTTCTGGAGGAATTCCACAGCCTTGTCAAATTTGGCGCTCTCCCCATATAACTTAATCGCGCTGCTGCGTGTGTCTTCTTGGTTACGGCGGTCTTTGGTATCTCCTCCAGTCCCTTGAGGGTCCTTCCACTTCTTGTCTCTCAAGAGAGATCGGACTTCCTCCCACTTCTTGTTGCTTATAAGAGCCAGGGCCTTGCCCCACTTCCCGTCTTGCGTACCCCAGATCGTATACGCGCGACCCAGTTTCTTGAGTGTCCGAGCTTCCCCCTTTTGATCTTTCAGGTCCTTGTTAATAGCTAGAGCCTTCCGGTAGACTGCCACGGCCTTGCCATACTTGCCACATTTTTCGTACACATCGCCCAATTTGTTGAGCGTTTGGGCTTCCGTCCTCCGATCTTTCAGATCTCTTGCGGTAGCCCGGGCCTTCTCATAAGAATCCAAGGCCATGTCATACTTGCCCTGTCTGCGATAGCGATTACCCTGTTTGTTGAATTTGCGGACGTCGTCCCGGCGAGCCAGGTCGCGCTTGACAGCCAGGGCCCTTCGGCGGAACTCCGCAGCCTTGTCGTGCTTGCTCCACTTCTCATGGAGGTGAACAAGTTTCTTGAGCGCTAGGGCTTTGCCCCTCAGATAATTGAAAGCCAGCGCCTTCTTGTAGCACTCCGCAGCCTCATCGTACTTGCCCCATTTCCTGTAGAGATCACCGAGGTCGTTAAGTTCATAAGCTAAGTGTCTCCCTTTTTTCCGGTCTTTCCTTACAGCTAGGGCCTTCTGGTGAAACTCCACCGCCTTGTCTAACTTGCCCCACTTCTCGTAGACCTTCCCAAGGTCACGAAGCGCAAAATATTGGCCCAATAGGGCCTTTCGTGTTCTTTCAATAGCCAGGCCCTGCCGGTACAATTCCACAGCCTTGTCGTGCTCGCCCCGGCCGGCACACATATCACCGAGGCGATTGAGTAAGCGAGCTTCACTGCTCTGATCGCTGAGGCTTCTCCTGATTGTCAGGGCCTTTTCGTAGAAATCCTCGGCCCGGTTGTTCTTGCCCCACTTGCGATAGACACCACCCAGCATTTCGAGGATCAACGCCTCATTCTTCGGGTCTTCCAATCGCCGGTAGATTGTTAGCGCCTTTTCGTAGTATTCGACAGCGTCTTCGTACCTGCCCAACTTAGTACAGACATAACCCAGTTCCCGACTCACCGAACCTGCCTTGTCGTCGGCTCGCTCAGTCTCATGGCGCTTGAGGGCAATCTTGTACTTCTCGACCAGCCTGTTCAAATCGGCCTTCGACCGGGCCCTTCTGTGCAGTTTCCGCGCCTCCCTCAAGACATCCGAGCCTTCGGTCTTTGACTCAGCCGATCCAATGGAAGGAGCGTACGCCAACACCAACAAAAAAACCAAGATTGCAGCGGATTTTCTCTTCACGATTACAGATCCACTTCTATTGCGTTTTCCGACTCGCAGCCGGCGCCAAGCTCTTCCGGTAGCCCTAACCCGGCATTTTTCCACTTGCGCAACGGCTTGATCCATCTGGTTCCCGGCAAAACAATGGCCTGGGCTTCCCAGTCATGAAAGAGGGGGATAGAGACCACAACAGAGTCGTCGGTAGGCATTTCTTAGTCATTGACTCCAATGAAACCAGGTCATGCCCGTCTGCCAGGCACACAACCTGTGCCACAATCCTGCCCGGCGACATCAATTGGCCGAATCACAGAGTGCTCGAATCTGCACCGAAGAAGCCATCTACGCTTCAGAACCGAATCCCGGATCACCTCAACAATGATGAGGCCTCGTGAATTCTGGACGGGATCAGCGCGGTTGACACACCTTTCCTGGTCTTTTTCCGTACCGTGTTCCCTGTGGCCGTCTCGATCAGTTCGCTCTCAACATCGAACCTGTCACCCTTTGATGCGATAGTGAGAAAAATGGCCCTGGAGACGCCAAGCTTCTCGTGAAGCCCCTTGATAATGTCATTTCTGCTATCGGTCTTGATCGCGCCTTTGCTGATCACATCCTTCACCCGCTTGGGAGTCAGAAAATCAAATCGCGCGCTGAGGGCCGATGTGGGTTTGAGCACTCTGTAGAACAGGTCTATCTGCTCCTGTTTGAACGGGGGGTTGGGGTCATCGAAAAAAATGATCGTCGCTACACGAGGCCTTTCGGAAGCTCTATCGCCGGGGCCAATCCTAAAAGTTCGCTTGACGGGTGACATCAGCTTGTTGTCATCGCCTGTTCTGTCCCATGACACTGAACTCAGACCCATGACCGGCCCGGTTGTCCCATGAGGATAGAAGACTACGATCAGGAACACTGCCGTTGCGGTTGCTACAGCCATCACAGGGATGTTGAACATAGAAGTCAGGCGGCTCAGCAGACCGGAAAGTTGCTCGCTCGGTTCCACCGGCTTCCGATACATTGATTTCTTCGGAATGAGGTCCTTCCCTTTTGCCCAAAGCTCCGCCGGCACTGTTTCATTTGGGGGGAGAGGCTTGCACGCTTCCGCCTCTTCTCTACATGAAGGGCATTTCTCAATATGCTTAACAACTTCACCAGTGGGGTCCTCTCCGCTGCAAATGAAATCGTAAAGCACCCACGGCGCTGGACAGAATGCTTCTTGGTTGGTTTTCAGATTGGCAATCATCCGACTGACGCCGTCCAATTTCGCGGAACAATCCGCGCAAGTCTCAATGTGACTCTGCACCGCTGCTCTGTCCTCCGGGGCGAGCGAATCCTCCAGGTACGACAACAGAAGGCTCTCGGGGTGTTCTGAGGACTTGGGATCTTCCGGCTTCATGACGGCATTGCTCCTTTCCTCTCGGCTTCCTCATACCTGGCCCTGAGTTCGTCGAGACATCGCCAGGCTTGAACCCGAAGAGTATTGGCGGACTGTCCAAGAATCTCACCAATTTCTTTGTACGACAGATCATCGTAGTATCGAAGTTTGAGAAGTTCACGGCACTTAGCCGCCAGGTTCCCAAGAGTGAGTCTGAGACGATAGGCGAGCTCCGCTCTTGCAACTTGTTCATCTTGTGGCTCAATGTTCGAGTTCAGGGTCGTGGCGCCATTCTCGTCGCCGTCGTGATGATCTACAGGCTGTGTCTCGGCGTGCCTTTTAACCGCCCTGCAAAACCGATACCGGTCAATGCAGACCCGCTCTGTGATCATACAGATGAACTTCGGCAATGGATGCGCGGGATCGTAGGTGTTCAACGCAGACATAAGGGAGATGAACGCATCCTGCGACACGCCCTCCAGATCTTCACCTGTAGATCCCAGGTATCTGTTGACGACGCTTCTTATGAGCCCGGTGAAGCGTCGATAAAACTCGTTCCAAGCCTCTTGAGACCCGGACAAACACTCCTTTACCAGCAGATGATCCCTGGTTTTGCTTCGGCTCGGCATGAGGTCCCCCGAGGGGTGGATTCAGTCAAGACAGTGTGGCAAATCATAGCATAGAACGGACTGTCTCGGAACAAAATCTCTGAATCCCATCGGGGACGTCCTCTTCGGCAGCGAAGCCGGACTTCTGCCGGCGCCGTTGGGGTATTCATGCCTCTGTCTAAACTCTTCGGAAAAGGAGGTGAACCGTTACAAGATATGGATTGTGCGGGTCTGCCATGATAGGTAACTCCCAGAAAATAAAGATTGTTTTGTGGGTTCCTTTGCCGGGGCTGTAACGCTCTCTGTCTTTTCTCCGAAGTAATAGAGTACGAGGGCCACAGGCCTTGGCAGGAGCATGAAGAGAGATAGATCTTGACATATCCCGCGGCAAAGGGTTATTTATTGAATAGATTCAGTACTTTTTGGGCGTTCCCCACCGCGATTTGTGGTCCGGCATGCACGTAGGGGAACCACTGGGGTATTTGTTCTATGCCGTGACATCGATTTGTCCATGTATCCAATGGATATGCAGATGACGTGGAGGGCCTTTTGTCCATCGATGGCCTCGGCGAAACCGGGTTAACGCACGTCTGAAAAGGTGCCAAAGCCCAACGAGCAAAGAAGGAAATCGCTGACAGAAAGCCTGTCAGGAGGAAAAGAAGGCCAAAGGAGGTTCACCAAATGCAATTAGAGGGAACGAGTCGTCGCTTACCTATCTATCTCGTGTTGGACATATCAGGCTCCATGAGCGGAGCTCCTATTGAAGCTGTCAACAACGGGCTCAAAGATTTTGAGGCAGCTCTCAAAAGCGATCCACACGCCTTGGAATCAGCTCATGTCAGCATCATAGCGTTTGAGAGCGATTCGGAGCAGATATTGCCGTTGACGGAAGCTGCTCAGTTCAGGGCGCCGATCCTGGATGCCCAGGGAGGGACCTCCCTGGGTAAGGCGTTAACTCTTCTGGGACAATGCCTCGACAGTGATGTGCAGCCAAAGAGCGCGGATCACCCTGGGGACTGGAAACCCCTGATATTTCTGATGACCGATGGAGAGCCCACGGACGCGTGGGAAGGGCCGGCGGAAGAATTCAGGGCGCGTGCCTCGCAGAGGAAAGCCAATCTGATCACAGTCGGATGCGGTCCCCATGTCAATACAAATACTCTTAAGACTCTCTGTGACACGGTCCTGATGATGCAGGATATGAGCCCGGAGAAGATCAAGGCGCTTTTTGAATGGATCAGTCAGTCCGCCAAAGTCGCCAGCAAGTCTGCTGGTCTTCAGGCGGAATCCGGCGAAGAAAGCGGAGGCGCCGAACTGCCCCCTCCTCCCGCTGGGATTCAAATCGCGTTGTAAGGCCTACAGGGGAGATGCATGAGTGATCAAGAGGCGGCAAACCGGACGGACGTAACTGAGCAGGAACAGCCAGGGGAGGATGAGGCAGCTCCCGTGTCGAAGTGGAGAGTACGGGAGCCCGAGGACACGTCCGATCCTGTGGAGCCTATTGCTCATGATTCAAGGATCGCGGAAGGCTGGCATTTGTTCGGCGCCAGTCGCAGAGGAAAGAGTCATGCTCATGCAGGAACCTATCGGGAAGACGCTTTCAGCATGGCGATAGGTAAACACCGGAAAAACCAGTCATGGTGGGCTCTTACAGTGGCCGATGGCGCGGGCTCCTGCCCTCTTTCACGCGTAGGGGCGAACCTTGCGGTGGGTACCGTTTGTGAATCCCTGTTGCAAGCGGATCGCACCGGGACTGCGTGGCTTGAACGGCTGAATGTTGCGGTATCTGAGGCACTTACGACTCTGCGCGAAGAATCAGACCGTCGGGAATGTGATCTCAAGGATTTGTCCTGCACGCTGCTGGTTCTTCTCTTCTCATGGGACCGAAATTTCAACGGTGGATTTTCGTCCGCTTTCCAGGCAGGTGACGGCCTGATAGCTTGTGTTGACAGTGGCGGCTTTATGGAACCTATGGGGTCGCCGGACAGCGAGGCATTTGCCGGAGCGACCCACTTTCTGAATAGTGATTATGTGAAGGAAACCTGGGACTCCAGATTCGAGCACCTTGTCTTCCTGGAATCTCCGGCCGGCTTTCTGGTTATGTCTGACGGCGTGGCAGACGACCTGGTTCCGTACGAGACTAACGGACCCATTATTGTCAGAGAGCTAATTGGCATTCGGGATGTTGATGATCCGGGCAGAGATCTGGTGGAGGTATTGGCCTATGAAAAACGAGGATCCTTTGATGACAGGACTCTTGTCTGCGCTCTGCGCTCGGACAGATCCTTCGTGGAGCCTGACAAGGATGTTGAAGAAGACGGCTAAATCAAGTCGTCGGAAAGCCCAGGAAGAGGTCAAGACCTCTTCAGAGGACCATTGATGATAGCCGAACTACACGACGGACGACGGTTGCATTGCGAAGACCAGCCTATGGGCGGAGGAGCGTCTGGGACAACCTTTTATTCCCAGGACCGCGAACATGTGATCAAGATCTTCAAGAATCCTTCTCCTGACATGCAACGGGCACTGGTTGAGGTCCTTGGAACCTACAATTGTGTAGGCGAAGATCCGTACTGGCGGCAGTTCATGTCATGGCCCGACGGGCTTGTCACAAAACCATCTCTAGGTGTCTGTATGCCGTGTGCCCCTCAAGGTATGGACAAAATGACATGGATAATTTATCCCAAATTGTACAATCGGTTACCCGTTACCAAGAAATTGTGGGATAAACGCCTGGTAATCGCAATACGGCTGGCCGCGGCAGTTGCTCGCATGCACCGGTCCGGCGTTGCACACTCGGATTTGTCACCCAACAACATAATGGTGGATCCGAGCAACGGTGGCGTGAACCTGATTGATCTGGACGGCCTGGTCGTGCCGGGCTTCCTGCCGCCGCAAGTTCTGGGGACTCCTGAATACATCGCTCCCGAGGTCCTTGCTGCAAAGGCTTGGCCGTCCGTCTCGACTGACCGACACGCGCTGGCGGTTATTCTGTACCAACTCTTGCTCTTCAGGCATCCTTTTCGTGGGCCTAAGGTCTACTCCCATGATAGTGAGGAAGATGAGAAAATGGCTCTGGGCGAAGACGGAGTGTTCATTGACCATCCTCACAACAAGAGTAATCGACCCAAGAAAAAGTTTTGGCCCACCGTAATCCTTGGCAACCTTATTGAGGATCTGTTTGAGAGGGCGTTTGTGCTGGGAACTAAGGATCCGAGCCGTCGCCCCACAGCCAGCGAGTGGCAGATGGGCTTGGCGCGCGTATCAGACCGGATTGTGGGGTGCGCAAACCCGAGATGTGAGGAAAAGTATTTTCCTGCCGCCGACGGGAGACGCCTCTCGTGTCCCTGGTGCGAAAGCCCGTTCCTGGTTCGTGAAGGCCTGCCGGTCCTCAGACTCTACATTGGAGACAGATCCGGGCAATTTCAGATCGAAAACGATTACTGGATCGCTGGATATCCTGGGAAAACGCTGCACGTCTGGCACGCGGAAACCGGCGTGGAACCGGGCCCCGACGTGGATGCTGAGCCGGTGGCAAGAATAGTTCTTGAACAGGGAAAATGGTTCCTGGTCAACCTCAGCCTGAACTACGCTCGCCTCATTGAAGGCGGAACACTTGGCAAGCCGATTCCCGTGGGCCACAAGGTCGAGTTGACAGAGGGTTTGGCGCTCATGCTCGGTCCCATTCACAAGGGGAGGATGGCCTACGTTCAGTGGCTGCGCTGAGCTTCGATGAATCTCGGCATCTCTGACACTCAGGTGGAACACAAGCTTATCGAGATACGTGTTTGGCTCTTAGAACACTTCCGGTCCTGTCAGCCAAGGCGCAAAGGCGGTCGCCATGTCTCTCCAATCTTTGATTAACTCTCAACCTCCAAAAAGTCGGCTGGAGCTACTACCTGGCGAATTCTTTGGCCAGGTGACCATCTACCGTCCTATTACAATTGTGGGTTCCGGCAAAGGAACTTGGATCGGAGCCCGCACCTCTCCGACGATCAAGATAACCACACCCGGGGTGAAGCTTGAGAACCTTATGGTTGAGATCATATCAGACACCGAAGCCATTGCCATAGAGGCCGCTCCGGGGACCGATTCAGTGCTTCAAGATGTGACTCTCCGGGGAGATACCGTCGGGATCGCAGCGGAGAATATTCATAGCACTGAGACACCGTCCGAGAAAAAAGGCGCCGACATATCGTTCCTACCCCCTCCACCCATGAGCGGAGGTTTCTCAGGGCAGCAGACTCAGGTTCCTACCTCAGCGACGAGGTCGGTGTCCCCTAGCGGGTCACCCATAGATCAAAGACTGGACTCCTTGTTTGAAAAGGCGGATCAGGCTGAGAACTCAGGGGATTGGCCGACCGCGGCCAAGGCCTACGAAGACATATTGATCCTGGCCCCGAGGCGCGCTGACGTGAAGAGGCTGCTGAAGCTGGCTCGGCGAAACTCCAAGATACTGAGAACAACCTCTCAAACCAAACCGCCGGGCGTGGCTGTTCCGAGCGGCAAACCAGGCGCTCCGTCGATCTGGGAGACAACTACACTCACCGCCAAAGATAGAGTTGTATCGCTGATGCGGCAATCCAAGAAATTCTTTGTCGTCGTTGCGGTCGTCATCGGCGCTGTTTTGGTTGTTTTTGCTGCTAGGAGCGGAATGAATGTCTTGGAGAGAAGTCTAGAGACCTCCGTCGAGAAGCGACAGACAGCGTCTCTTCCATCTGTTAGTGACAAGAAAAGAACTTTTTCAAATGAGATTATGGAACTTCTCAGGCGTGCCGAGCAAGGTGATGCAGAGGCACAGTATAAGCTTGGAGGCATTTTCCGTTATGGAATAGGAGTTCCCGAGGACGATGTGGAAGCGGTCAAGTGGTATCGCAGATTGGCCGACCAAGGGGACGCTCGGGGGCCATTCAGTCTGGGATTGATGTACGAGGACGGCGACGGCGTTGGAAAAAACCTGTACCAGGCCAAGAAATGGTATCGCAAAGCAGCACGGCAAGGTCATCCTGCCGCTAGATACAGATTGAGGCAGCTTGAGCAGTAGCGGCCTTTTGCCACGACGATCGTACCACTGTGATCTGGAATGCGTGCGCTTCATTGGTCACTACACCTCCGATGGGGAAGGATTGGTGTGCATGGGCGCCTTCTCAAGCCTGACAGCCATTATCACCTACAGGGTTTCGGACACTCGGCAGCGGGATTCGGCAGGTCTTGGCGAGTTCACAGCAACCGCCGAAAGCACAAGGCCCAAAGGATAGGATGTGACAGACTCATTGGAAATCCGAACAGTGTACGATAGAGTTGTTTGACTAGGGGCCCTGACAGCAGGGTCTCCGTTCAACCAATTAGCAATCGCCACCATCGATGCAAAACGCACTTCCACTAGGCCGCGACCCCCTGAATGGTGGTATGAACGAACAGAGGTGGGCTCATGAGCTTGCAAGACATGATCAATTTGCAGCCCGATAATGGTCGATTGGATCTGCCTCCGGGAGAGTTTTTCGGCCAAGTGACCATTGACTGTCCGATTACAATAGTGGGTAAAGGCAAGTCTACTTGGATCGGAGCCCGCACATCTCCGACGATCAAGATTACCTCGCCTGGAGTGAAGTTTCAGAATTTGATGGTCGAAACTACAGCCGGCACCGACAGGATCGCGATCCAGGCTGCGCCAGGCACAAATCCGGTCTTGGAAGACGTCATCGTCAGGGGGCGCACTGAAGGGGTCAGGAACGATGATATTCACTTCACACAAGGGGCGCCTCGTGATGACGCCGTGAGAATATCTTTTGCTCCTCCTCCACCGGCGCCTAAGGCCATGACCGAGCCACTTGCCGTGAGTTCCGAGCAGACATCGGGGCAGAGACCTGCGTCTGTAGCCGGTCCCACCACAACTCTCCGCAGGAAACTGAAGTCGTCTACGCCAGCGAAGATTTTGGCACTAGCCTCCGGCATGGCTCTGATTGTCATCTGCCTTTTAGTTCTTTTCATGAACGGCAAGCTTGAACAGGAGAAGAAAGCAGATGCTCCCGCGAAAGTCAAACCAGCGCCGGTTGCTTCCGCAGTTACCCCACCTACAAAGCCCGCGCTTACCACTGCGTCAGTTCTGATAAGAACCATTCCGGATGGAGTGAAAGTCCATTTAGGCCCCACGTATGCCGGTGAGTCCGGAAAGGACGGATTGCTGATCGTAGACAAAGTAAAGGTCGCCACCGATCATGATTTCAAGTTTGAGAAAACCGGATTCGATCCGAAAAAGGTTTCGATCCGGATTCCTAAGTCTCACGCAGGAAGAGTCTATCGTGCTGATGAAATTCATCTGAACAAAGAGGAACATGAGCAAAAGAAGTCAAGCCGAATTCCCGGACTCAGGTGGGTTGCCAAAAGAGTATATTTTACCGAATCACATATAGTAACCGATGGAGGACTGATTTTCACCATCAGCCAAGTTAATGGCTCTCATCCACTGAACGCGATTGACTTGGCGACCGGTCGTGTCGTGTGGTCAAGAGAGGATGCATGGTCGAGCGCTATAGTAGCGGGTGACGGGATGGTTTTCCATCACATAGACGGGCATGAAGGAGCGCAATTCTGCGGTACAGAGATCAAGACTCGACGTCAAAAGTGGTGTTTCCCAGACTTATCGAACGCGGAGCATCCTACCTACGGCGGTGGTATCATATGTTTTCCGGATGGCTACGGTGACCTAATAGCCCTTGACGCGCAAAACGGTCGAATAAGGTGGAAACTAAAAGCTGAGTACGGAGTGTCGCAGCCGACTATAGCGAACGATATGGTATTTTTTGGAGACCCTCCCAATCTCCATGCCGTTGACCTAAACACAGGAAGACGGAAGTGGAAACAGCCAGGGTATTTTTATCATCCCTATGCAGACGGAAGCACCTTGTGCGCTATGGACCAGACAAATTCTGTCGCTGCATTTGACACACGCACCGGACGAAGAAAATGGCGGCTCAAAGGTATCGCCGGCACACCTCCTGTTGCAAGTGATGGAATAGTGTGTTTCGGAGGTGGGAGACCTTCAGATCCCGGTTGGGTTCTATACGGAGTCCAGGCGGAAACTGGACGAACAGCGTGGAAAACACCACTGGAAAAAGAACCGTATTTCTATGGATTGGCCGCTGCTGACGGAGTGGTTTTTGCCCCGTGTAAAGACGGGCTACACGCGTTCGACATAAAGACCGGAAAAAGAATGTGGAGCGTCAAGGTAAATTGCTATATGTCCAGACATCCCTTAGTTAAGGACGGTATCATATACTTTGGGACATTTGACGGCGACCTGTATGCGGTAGACATTAAGAAAGCCGAGCAGGAATATGGTCAATAAGTTGATACGCATCAAGGCTCAGACACGCCCGGAACAGGCATGCCTGAAACCGCTGACCAATTGGCTGAGATGTTGAAAGGATTGATGGAGTCATTTGAAATGAACTCTGTTACTGCACGAAAGGAGTTGAAGGCTTTCTACCTTGATGAGGATACTCTGAAGTGGTGGAGCGTAATGCTCAAATGGGTAATGCGTTGGTTCAACTACATCTTGGCTGGATCTATGACAAAGGACTTGGAGCACGCAAAGACAATGACCAAGCCGTCGAATAGTATCGAAAAGCTGCAGCGCAGGACGCTAAAGATGCCCAAGCTGCTTTCAAGCGTTGAATGCGGCAGAATAGGAGATGATGCTTCCCCTGTTTGGACTGGTTGGCGCGGAATAGTCCCCGGAGAACAGGCGGAAACTTTGCAGGGGTGTGAGTCCCGAAAACAGGAACAGAAGTTAGGTGGAACTCCAGTCGGCGCCGGGAGGGCGGTATGAAAGCAATTCAAGTATCGAGCAAAATGAAATTGGCATGCTATTGCTCTAAGTTGGGAGTAAGTAGGATTACCTGTAGGAAGGCGGTTGCCGCGACAATATTCTGCCTGATATTTTCTCTCACCGTCTCGTACAGCGACACCGCGTGGGCTTTGTTAAGACACGGAAAGAGCACGAAAATCCCAAAGAAGCCCGAAGGGAATTCGTTGGTGGTGGCCTTTGACATGCACCACAGATTCGACCTGACCGGCGCCGCCGTACGATTGCGGTACATCCCCACCATTCCCAAAACAATCAAAGGAAGGCAGAGAGTTATTGACCTGCGCTTTTCTCCTGAACCCATAGCGATTTATGACGATCATGAAACGAGATATGCGGTTTTCTCGTTCGGAAATCCCAGACGCGGTCTTGACGTGCACATTACCGGGGAAATCGAGCTTTACCGGTATGATATTGAGACTGCCATTGCCGGCTTGGCAGGAGCCCGGTTAAGCGGAAAGACGAAACTCTCGGGTAGTGAGAGATCCATGTATTTGCGTGCAGAACCGTTCCTGGTCGTGCATGATCCCCTTGTCCGGAATGTTGCCGCGACGATAAAAAGTCCCAGTGAGCGGACAGGCGCCTCCTCGATTCGAGGATCGGGGGGCCAACGGCAAGCTGAACTAGATACTATTCAAGGAATTCTGGACTGGATAAAGAAGAATCTCCAGTACAAAGAGCATAACGACAGCTTGAGGGACGCTGCGCGCGCGATGTCTGTTGGAAAAGGCAAGTGCAGCGATTTTAGCAACGTTTTCGTAACTCTTTGCAGGGCAAAGGGACTACCCGCCAAAGTTGTCAAGGGTTTGACAGTATATTTCAACAATGATCCGACCCATCAATGGGCGGAGGTCTTCATCTCGGGTCTAGGTTGGGTTCCTTTTGATCCGACATATTTTCGCTCGGCATTTGCCCGACTGAGACCCATTTATGTAAGGCAAACCGACATAGCAAGCGACGCCAGGTTCGGTATTGACGCAGGCAGGAGTAGGTGGGCCTGGCAGTGGAAGGGTAAGAAGGTAGTAGACGTTGACGTCATGGAATCCTATCATTTCTATGACAAAGGCCATGGGGGAGTTTGGAACGTATTCAGGTAGAGGTTGTATTGCCGGCTTGGTTTGAGAAAACCTGGGAAATGGCCGACATCATTGATCTCGTGCAAAGTGTCCCGGAAGGAGGCTCGTAATGAAGGAAATCTCTCTTATGCTGATCACACTTTTGGTCCTGTTTTGTTTCCAATCTGCTCATGGCGGTAGCAGACCATCTGACTTGGCCGATGATGATCGTGTTCCTCCAACTGACAAGCCGACAGCGTCCGACTTATCACAACAAGAGAGAGGACTCAGTGATGAGACGCTACACAAATTGGTTGATCGACAACAAGAACTGATTCGTGAGTATGGCGCGATATCACGTAACCCTAATCTAACGCGCGAGCAAAAAATCGCAGCCAAAAACAGGAATCTTCAACAACAAAATGAGCTGCAAGAATATCTGCAAAAAAGCAACGAACTTCCACGTACCTCTTCAGGATCAGATCCCTGGTTAGCTGATCATGTCCGAAGACATCAAAGCGCCAGATCGGCTGTGGAGGACAAATGGGACAAATGGTATCGTAACCCCAACCTTTCACATGACAGCAAGACATCACAGAAGATGAACGCTTGGAAGCGTAACGAGCTTCAGAAAATAGACAATGCCGCAAGACAGGAATGGGACGCATATCGACGTTCCAGGATGAGCGGTGTTTCAGGCAGCATCGGAAATCCTCCTTCGTTAATAGGCGGGAGCAGTTCGCAGCCACCCACGACTCTTACCAACCTTCCGACCTCTAGTCCAAGCGGGACGGGTAAGTTCTCTTTTAGAAGCTGGCTGAAAATGGTTCGCGAATGGGTGCAAAAAGACGGTAAGGAAGTAGCCAAGGAAGTCCTGAAAGGGATAGCGCTACCAGCCGCGCCGGGGAACAAAACCCCCGGCCCATCCAAAGGCAATCCTTAGGTAGTAGGAGGTGTTTCGGTCACAGGCTCTCAATCATCTGTTCACGATTCGGTTACGTTGTATCTCAAAATTGGGCTGGGCTTGATTGCGATTGGTGACGAGATCGCGCCGGCTGTCGAGACCTAAGCCGTTGAAGGAGGTTCAGATGGATCTTCAATCCATGATCAACTCTCAACCATCAGATGGCAGACTGGAGCTACCTCCCGGGGAGTTTTTCGGCCAGATCGTAATAGATCGACGTATCACCGTAGTTGGGCAAGGCAAAGGCACGTGGATTGGCTCAAGGACGTCCCCCACCATCCGGATAACATCCCCTGGCGTCAAGCTTCGGAACTTGATGATCGAGTCTACGGAAGGACCCAACACAATTGCCATCTACGCTGCGCCGGGGGCTAATCCAGAGTTGGAGGACGTCATCGTCAGGGGGCGTACTGAAGGAATCAGGAAGGATGATATTCACTTCACTCAAGACGTTCCTCGTGATGAAGCCGTGAGAATATCTTTCGCTCCTCCTCCACCGGCGCCAACGGCCGCTACCCCGTCAGGTTTTGAGCGTGAAGTAAAGCCTCCAGGCCGTAGGGATACACTTACAGCCAGCCCAATTGCAGCCTCGCCAAAAGAGACGAGATTGTCGCATCCGATCAAGGTTTTGGCTATAGCTTCAGGCATTGCCGTGGTTGCTGCGGTTGTTGTGGCGCTCTTTTTGACCGGCGTACTTCAACGGGGGAAGGATACAAAAGTTTCAAAGAAATCCGTACCTTCCCCGGTCGTTTCTGTGCCTAAACGACAGGCGATTCCCATGTCGCTGACCAGGGCGAAGCCTACGCGGATTGCGGAACCAAAGCCGCCCGCCGTGCCGACACCTGTCACGGAAGAACCGAGTGAACTGGAAAACTTGAAGCAAAGAGATGAAGCAGGAGATGGAGAAGCGCAGTTCAGGGCGGGATTGAAGCTGGCCAAGGACATAGTGGCTGAGGCGCGGAAGATCAAGAATAAGAAGAACGCGTTCAACATCAAACTGACGGTGGCGGGGAACAAGAAAACGTTCGCTGTCGGCGAACCTGTCAGCTTCATCTTGGAGAGTGATCGGGACTGCCATGTGAATCTCATAGATGTGGGAGCCACCGGAAAAGTCTACCGGATCTTCCCCAACAAGTGGCATAAGACCAAGAAGGTCAAGAAGGGAAAGACCTACACCATCCCACCAAAGAAAGGTAGCTACCGCTTCACAATCAGAGGGCCGCAGGGAACCGAGTACGTGAAGGCAATAGCTGCTACCATACCGCTCAAGAGCGTCGCAAAAGCGGAAATGGCGGCTAAAGGCGGTGCCTTCGAGATCAAGAAACCCAAACAACTTCTGAAGGACATCGGGGCTGAACTGGCCAAACGTCAGGGCAAAACCTGGGCTGAAGCGGAGGTTTCTTTCAAGATTGTTGCGCCGAGGCCCATCGCTAGTCCGAACGCATCTTCAGATTTCATGGAGCAACTCAGAAAGCTGTACAAGCGTCAGGAAAAGTTTCTTGTAATGGCCGGGCCGCAATTATTTGGAGATCTGAAGAGCGTGTATCTTGATAAAATAGGCAGGAATAAGATCCGCAATGCCGCAGAGAGGGGGGACTCACTTGCCCAGTCCCATCTGGGGTTAATTTATCGTTTTGGCATCGGGTTTGGGGGTTCGAGGGATATCAAAGAAGCGGAGAAATGGTCCCGCAGAGCAGCTAAACAGGGCAATCCACTCGGTCAATACTTGCTGGCGATCATGTATATGGAGGGCAAAGTGGGACCGGTGAACTTAAAAGAGGGGGTAAGATTGTTGCGCAAAGCAGCTGAACAGGGGTTTTCACCTGGTCAATTCATGCTAGGGCGGCAGTATAGTACAGGCCAAGGGGTACCGAAGGACAAGAAGAAGGCGGTGAAATGGTGCCGCAAAGCAGCTGAACAGGGTATTTTTTTTGCTCAGCAAGAGCTAGCGTCTATGTATCGGGATGGCGAAGGGGTGCCGAAGAACAAGAAAGAGGCTGAGAAATGGTTTCGCAAGGCCGCTGAATCGAGAAAGGAGTTGGCAGAAATGTATGACTAGGCCTTGAAATAGGTACCGTACGCGTCTTGGGGGGGCTTGACCGGGTGACAATCCTTGAATACCGATACAAGTGGTTCTCGAATATAATTTCGGATTTCGCGGAAACTTCTTCTTGTGGGGCAGGCTTGCCAGCCTGCCATCCGGTCGGAACTTTGGCCGACGACTACAGAAAAGAGAGGACCGGCAGTTCGTACTGCCGATCCTCTTTTGATTTCCGAATTGTGCGGACGTAGATGGTCAGCGAATTTCACTCTTCACTATGCTCCATCCGCCCGTCGAGTTTACGAAGCGATGCGCAGGTCGTCCGCTGGCGTTCAGGCCGATGTCCACGATCCGGTTGGTTTGCCCTGTGGAAGGAATGTACTCGTTGTAAGTGGGTTCTCCACCCGCACGGGCAGGACCGGTCCAGTAGCTGATCCTGTTCGGAAAACAGGGTCTAGGCGAACAGCCACAACCGCGTTAGTATAGGCGACTGGGACAGCCACTACCACCGGGGCGCACATGACCGGTACTCTTACTGCTGTAACACATGGCGCCGGAGTCACTGCCACGTCAGCCAACCACACACCAGCTTGAGCAGAAGAAGAGAAGATTCCCGAAACAGCGGCTATTACCAGACCAACCATCAAGATTCTCACTAACGTTTTCATCGTCCGATACCTCCTTGTTCTTGTGAATTCCTTCCCGAATTGGCTTACGCTTTCTTTCCGGGCAGGAGCCTCGCTCTTGCCTTGCCATATGATTCGCGGTACCCGGAAAGGTGTGACAAGAAAGTGAGAAAAGAATAAATCAGTAGAGAAATGCTACAGACACTTATGAGTGCGACTAGAACGACACTCTCAAATACTTTCCCGCATCGTGCTCTCGACTGCCCGTTTCGGGAGACGCACGGTCATATCACCTTACACCGCTTCGGCCCGACCTCTGGACTCATCTCGTTCTCAGGCTGAACCAAGCGTATGGACAAGCGTACAGATCAATCCGGCCTGGGCCCCTATCCGTTGGAGCAGGGTGATCTACTGTCGTGTCAGCCAGTTAAGTCCGGTCCCGAGCGCAGTAAAACATGGAGGAAACCTCCTTCTCCCAGTCGTCTATGGTTACGTCCGTGATATTGTCCAGCAGGACCTTGGTGAGCGCATTTCCGGCCAGGGTGATGTAAGGGACCGCCACCAACACACATCCGGTTTCATCCGCCTCCACCTTCAGGGATTTGATTCCGACGTAGACCCTGGCGAAGTCTATGCGATTGTTTGCGCCGACCTCCACAACAGAACAGATCAATTTTGCCAGTATGTCCTGCCGTTTGTCCTCGAACGAAGCCAAGTCTTCAGATCGCATGGCCCCGACGTCCTCCATGAACAAGCTCGCTGCCTCGGTTTCGTCGTTCGGTATCCCTATGGCAAGGCCAGCGTAGAGGATGGCCGGCCCTTTCTCACTGATCATCTTATATGCGCACGGGACTATTGCGCCTGGAATGATTGGAAACCTCTTCTTTTCGACGGTCCCGAACAGCCTTGCAGATGAGGTGAGAACGCCTTCAAGGTCATGAATTGCCACTCCTGTAAAATTGCTGACAACGTCCGAAACGAGGGCCGGCGACTCACTTTGCGACTTCATAATATCGAGCCCCCAGACAAGACCGTTCAGCCCGCAAAAAGAGGAGACCTTCACCATGTTTGTCTGACCGACATAAGCCCCCTGACTCTCAGCATTGTCGTATGCGCATATCTTCTCAAGCACTGATGAGCAGGTATGGAAGGCATCGAGTTGGGTCTTGCCGGTCCCAATAACGGGCGCCGTAATATAGCATCCCCTGGATTCATGATTCCCGTATCCGTCACAATAGACGTCATAGGGACTCACGGCGTTTTCTAGGATTCGCCGCACGTTTTTTCTCTTGTTGGTCGCCTTGTAATCGATCATTTCCGCCTCTCCCTTTCCATGCGAACCTCTATTCCTGGCGGTCTCTCCACGACCAGAAGTCTCCTGGGGTAGTACAGGAAAAGTAACAGTTTCATCTTCAGGTGTAGTCCACGAACACTGTCCGTCATCAACACGTGTTTGAGATCATCGGAGAAAGCAAATAGATCCTTGATCCTGATTCCGTGGACGATCTTGTAGAGCTTTGACCTCTTGGAAGTCCAGAAGAAGAACCTTTTGCAGCCGGCCTTGAGAGCATCCTTTAACACCTGGTCGATGAGTTCTCTGACAACAAGAAGCCCTCGTCTTGCGTCCGGGGCGACTCCCATCTCAACAACGAAAAGTACGTCCTGTTGACCTCCTATTTCCCTGAGTTTTTCAAGAGCCATTTTTTTCTCTTCTATCGACTTCACTCTCGGTGGCATGTCGCTCACGGAAAGCCTTTCCGACGGACCGCATACGCCACAGCAGAGTCCTTTGATAGTTCTTTTCCGATCAAGGACAACGGCACAACAGAAGTCGTCCCTTTCCATGTAGCCCTGGACCTGTTTGGTGGCTGAGTCGAGTGTCCAACTCTCTTCCCATTCCTGAGATCCCCTGGCGTTGAAAATCTCCATGTAACATTCGGCCATTTGTTTGGTGAATTCAGGAATGGCCTTCACTTTTGGAATATGAGGGGTAATGGACAACACAGTCACATCTCCGATGTTGACATACTCTCTTTTGCTGAACTCGATACCGAAAAAGATCACTTTATTCCTCCTTGGCCATACGCATTGCATAGGTCTCGAAAGCTTGCCGGTAGAGCCAACCGAAACATCCCGAAACGTGTTTCAAACGGTCTTTTTCCTTACTTGGAGCACCTATTCTTCGTGTGACCCGAGCCGGGAAGTGATGGAACGTTCCCAATAAAATAATATTGCTGCGCCGATGGTCCCAATGATGCCGCATACGATCAAAACCTTGCTTACAATTGAGAGCATGAAGGAGATGTAGCCGCCACTCATATTGCTCATGATTGGAACCAGCACGAGTCCAAGGATTATCAGCGCGGCTGAGATAGCGCCTCTTATTGCCGACACCCCTACTCTTGGAAACCGCCTTTCACATAGGTCGTGCAGAAGTTTCCCGAACAAGAACAAAAGGAGTGCCGTACATACGACGATCAAAGATATGATGCCGGCCAAAATGAAAACAAAGTCGCTAGGGTCTTCAAGGAGCGTGCTGAGAGTGACGACGTTCGGGAGGGTGTGCAAGTCGGTTAAGGGTGCCCGACCGGCATGGACGTCAGGGGTAGCACAGAGGAAAAAGGTCGATATCGCCAATGCCACCATCATTACTTGAGCCATGATTTTCATTTGTATGTCTCCTTTTTGTGGATCTCTTGACATGATTTCCAACTCTTGCCTAACTCACTGAGGATGGGCGCCGTAGTCTGACCGAAGAATTGAGGAACCAGCCCATGTGTCGCGACTCTGGCCCGCCCGTGACGCAGCACAATCCGAACACGCTCAGGGACATTCTCTTAAGCCGCTAAGCTGGGCTTCCGTCAGGAGTGCCCGCGTTGTTTATGCCCTTGTCGAAACTATTCGGAAGGGGGACAAGAAACGTTACAAGTCAAGGATCGCGCTGGGGGTCCCTCTTGTGTAACTGATGGAAAACAGGGATTGGTCTCAGCGAAGTCTTCATACGGTTCATGGTTTTGGGATCTGTAAGAAATAGGTGGTTCGAATTGCACAAGCTGGAGAGCGTGCAAGGATACGCGAAGATTCCAGGCCTCGACACATTTTTTCGCCCAGTCTGTAACGCTCTTCATCTCATCTCCGAAGCATTAGAACAACGGCGCCGGAATAATCCCGTAGGAGCATAAAAGATGGTTTGCAGAAACGAATGGCGCAGACTTCCCAGCATTGAGCAACCGAGTTGCATTTGCTCGGGCAATTCGGCACAGCGGGCCGGTAAATCGGGTGGTCGGACGACCGGTTGAAAACGAGACTGGCGAAGATCGGCTCTGGGGTATTCTATCTAGAACGGAGGTGGCATGTTCATGTGGATTCAGTTCCCATCAAGCGCATCATCAAGGGGCCCGGTTCGGTTGACCTAGTCCCCGAGATTGTAATTGATTGAGAGGATGCAATGACGTATGCTTGAAAAACTGGGGAAGTCTCATTTCCAAAGGGCGGTTTCCGTCCAATTGTTGTGCCACGTGGCAAGTTGGCCAGATTTGGCGCTTTCGACGTGGGGCAGACTCCCGTCAAAAGGAAATCACGCTGAGCAGCGATGAGATAGGAATAGAATGCGCCGCTTAGTTCAGGCTTTTTGTCCAGGTCAAGTATATTTGAAGAGGCAAGCCATGAGGAGGAAAATCATGAGAGGCGTCAAATTATTGGGAGTTAGTTTGATTCTGTGTTGTTTTCTTGGAACCCATGCCTTCGGTGAAAGTTGAGGGCGTCGCATCCTGAACTGGTTTGAGGGACGACAAGATCGTTTTGAAAGCGTGGTCAGATGCGTCAATTCGGTGGCCAGCGAATATCAAGAAAGAGAGGTAGCATACAATGAAACGGTCTGAAAGCACGAATTCATGTTTGCAGTTCTTCAGAGTATTGACAGTGATACAAGTAGTGGCGTGCCTGTTGGTCTTGGCCCCGAGTTCCGCTTCTCACGCCTGGTATGCCAAAACCCATCATGAGATGACCCGTGCCGCCTTGGATTCGCTGCCTCATGAGATGAAAAAGCATCTCAATGAAGACCGTGTGCTATATGGAGCAAATGAGCCGGACGGTACAGTTTACGATCCAAACGCCCCTGATGGCTACAGGAAGATTCGGTCATCGCAGACAATCTCAGGCAGCATGCATGGCAATCCTGACCAAATCGGACGAATTTCCCGCGAATTGGAAAACGAGCTTTCGTCAGCCAATAAACAGTGGGAGCGGATTTCGCTTCTTATGGGACAACTTGCTCACCATATTCAGGATCTCAATCAACCGTTTCATGCTGCCGAGCTATTTCCCAGTAGGTATTCCAAAAAGGATCTGCAGTGCCACCCTCATTTTGAAGATTTGGCCAAACATAATATGTCCGGATATATTAGGTCGACGTCAGCAATGCATGCTAAACGGAGCGCCGCTGACATAGGGCGACAATCGCTAGCCTATTTGGACAAGGTGAGTCCAAACAAGTGTCTGCAAGCAACTGATCTTCAGACCTGCTGTCAAAACCAGCGGATTCCTGGGCGAATCCTGAAGAGAATTGCCAATCACAGCGTGAAGGACACGGTCGCCTATTGGTTTGATATTCTTAAGAGAGCGTCCGAAAAAGAGAAACGGAAACCCATTGTAGATCCATGGCCGAGGAACCAGGATCGTCCACAGGGAGAGCGCAGAGTGGATCCTTACAACTTCTACGAACAGCGCAGGAGTCACGGATGTCAGTCTAGGTGCACTGAGCCCACGGACGGTTCCGAATGGTGTTGTCCGAATTACAAAGGATGTAGATATTGTCCAACAGCCCGCACTGGTAACAAGCATTCCTGTTACACTTCGTCTGGATGCTGGATGCCTCCGCGATAGACAACCAATGCACGAAACCAAGGGTGTGGGCGCTTGCGATTCTCTCCACACTCGGCAAATAGTCTCGTTGATCCGTTTGGAGGCCGTCATGAAACCGACTACGTGGGTAACTCTTATCATCGTCATCCTGCTATCGGGTACTCACTGGCAGCGAGCCTCATCAGCAGCTGAGCAATGCGGAGAATGTCAAGTGCTCGTCGGCAGTAAATGCCGATGGTGCTACCAAGAAGGACGGCCGTGTGTCAACGGCAAATGCGTTTCCACCCCGGATCCTTTGACAATGGGAAAGCTCAGGAACGCTGAGTACAGATCTGATATGTGGACCATCGGTAAGATCAAATTGAGAGATGGGAAGTACGAAAACAGTAAGGAGCATGTCTCCATGTGGTTGAGTGAGAAGATTGCTTTGGGTGATCTAAACGGCGACGGCATCGAGGATGCGGCTGTTGTCCTCGTATCTTCGGGGGGAGGCAGCGGCACGTTCTCTGAATTGATAGCAGTGATCAACCAAAATGGAAACCCCAGACAGGTTGCTGTCCGATCGTTGGGAGACAGGGTCAACGTTGGAAATCTATCCATTAGAGGGGGCAACATAGTGGTCCAGCGGGCAAAACACGCTCCAGGAGACCCAATGTGTTGCCCTTCCCTCCGTGTCACGGAGAAACACAAGTTGCGAGGCTCAAGCCTCTTGCTTTCTCGGTGAAGGATTTTGAGGTCCGGCTGATGATTTCTGGGATTTGAGGCGCTCTGGTATTCGATCAAGCAGGTCGCGGGATTTTCTGAAGGTCTATGGTTCAAAACAACCCCATGGAGGAGATCGCGGAATAATTCCCGCTAATCTCTCTTAGGGGCGCAGAAAGGACACACTCATGGTTGACAGCGATTTCCAGCAAACGACCGAACCCCTTCGGCCGCACCTGTGGAACCCCACCGCTGCGGCGGCCTGGAGCCTGCTACTGTCACCGGCGTTTGGGGCCTACCTGTGCGCGGCCAACTGGCGGACCCTAGGCAAGCCGGAACGGGCAACCGCGAACATGGTGTGGGTGTGGGTAATTATTGTGTTCCTGGCGATCAACGTCGGAAGGGTGTTCGTGCCCGTCTCCGAGGCTGTTGGGACCGTCATGACGTTGACAAGTTGTGGACTGATTCTCGGCTGGTTGGTCACGCAGGTACGGTCCCAGGTCAGGTTTGTCAAGACGACATTGGGGAACGACTACGTCAAGAAGCGGTGGGGGAGGCCACTGCTAGTGGGTTTCGCTGCCGTGGGCGTGTATGTGGCTGTCATCTTTTTCGCCGCGGTCGGCACGTACACCCCGAAAGCCAACGATCTGGCGGCCCAAGTCAAGCCGCTGATCCTACAGAAATGGCAAAAGAAGCCGGCGTTGCGGGACGCGTCTATCGAGAACGTGAGCTTGGTTCACCAGGGAGGCAAGGTCTATACAGGGTTGGTGAACGCCACTCTGTCCGGGCAGTCGGTACAACTCTCACTGCAGGTTGTGTACAGCCGCGGCACCATTGCCTTTACCGTAAAACCTCTAGCGAGCAGATAGCGTCGCCCGAAAAGAGGTCAACGGGGCGAGGCATCGTGATGAACTCACCGATGCCATGTGTCAACCTATACTGGAATGGGCTGAGGACCTGGAGCGGGAACCGCCTGGTTTCTCGTGGAAAGGAAGGACACCGCAACAGGCTTACCGGATGGCTGCTCTCCGTGATAAGATGATGCAAGTATTATTATGGAAACGGCAAGACCGTCGGATGATTGCGGCTGAAAGGAAAGAAGGGATCAAGCAATGACTCTTGCGACAAGGTGCCTGTGGCTTACGGCCATCTTGATATCAGTATTTGTTGCCGGCGGTACGGGAGGGTGTGGTTCGCTATTTGACAGATGCAAGGACTTGGAAGAGTTCATCGAAAAAGGAGAGAGGATAATCGAAAATTCCAGTGTTACAGATCCTAGTAGTCGGTTACACGACTTAAAAGTGGAGTACACCAAGAAGCTCGACCCTAAGGTGTGGACTGAGGCAAGCTCGTATCTTACACTCCTTTACCTGAACGCCAGTCTCGGGAAGTCGGCTCGCACGAAAAAAATGAAAAGCTTAAGGGAATGTGTTCTTTCTGATTCCGGCTGTAGGTAATGCCGGATTAGATGACTGATAGCTTGGACCTGACTCCAACCCTACACACGAGTAAAACGGGAGGATTACCATGCCGAACAATCAGCCGCCAGGTGCAAATGCCGTCAAGAGCCGAATCAGACAAAGAGTCAAGTGGCCTGACCAGTCAGGCCCTCCGAAAGCCCCTCAACACAGCCACAAACCTCGACAGAGAGCACCCAAAAGGCCTGCGAGTGGAGAGCAGCACCGACCCATCGTGGTGACTTCCCCCAAGAGCGTGGGGATAGCAATAATAGTCGCTGGGTTGTTTGGGCCTCTGGGCCTGTTCTACGCCACGGTTTGGGGTGGAATCATCATGTCAGTAGTGAGTTTCTTCGTGGCAATATTGACGCTGGGATTCGGGCTGTTATTGATGTGGCCCGTATGCATGATCTGGGCTGCAATCGCTGCGCATTTGTATAATGAGAAGCTGCGTGCAGGGTAAATCAGGCCGCAGATAGCATTGAACAACCGTTGAGATTTTGGCGTAACCTGCAGCAAACACCTTTACGGGGCACGCGATTTCCGTGTGAAACCGATCATAAACTATCTAAAGTTGTGGGCCCGAATTCCCACGAAGATCAGTTCTGGAGGACAGAACGGGTCATGTTCCGCCGCTACCTAGGCCGGAGAAGAGGCGCCGGGCAAGGATGGCCTCCGGGTCTTTGTAGGAAGTCAAGTCGTTGAGCATGCTCAGCCACCGTTTTGGCATTGCCCTCGGGGGCCATCATCGTGTTCACGCCCGTATCGAGAAAGGCCGGACGCTTGTCAAAATCGGCCAATATCGTACCGCACTTGAGTGTCCATAATTTGGCTGCTGAAGGGTGAGGGAGAAACAAACGGTCTTTCGAGTGTTCAAGGGTCTCCCCCTTGGTTGGCGATCCACCGTTACTAAGTTCACGAATCACCCTGTGCGCGACTTGCTTCCCTTCTGAATTGAGCGTCTTTCGTAAGTTGCACACGTACCAACCGATGTCGCCAGGGCCCCATTTTTTTTGTAACGTCGCCGGGTGGGGTTCCGAATTATTGAACAGAAGGCCGGATTTCCGGCTGCGAGAGACAATTCTAGGAGCGAAATCATGAAGTGTATCGCGTATGTGACAGTTGTGCTCAGCACTCTCCTGGTGTGCGGTATGGCCGGCGCTGCGGTGAATCCTTGCGCTGGAACCAATGTGTCACCGGAAATAGTCACTGGTCTGTTCTCGAGCGAAAGACCAATCCCAAGTCTGACAAAAAGTCAACGCTCTCTTGGCGTGATGGTTGCCTCCGGTCTTACTGGTGCATGGAAGAAGAGATGCAGGAAGACCTGCCCCGGTGTGAGTTGGAGATTGAAGAATGGTAGGTGCTGTCAATTCGGGTCCCGGTTCACCAAGAGGTGCAGGCCACCAAGAATAAAGTGTAAGAGGAGGCCTTGGTAGCGGCGGAGCCGGTCGAAGAAAAAGCGTTGGCGCCCGAAGGGCGCCTCAATAAGGCGGCGGTGGGAATGCATCTACAATGTTCTGAGAGGGCCGGGGTCTTTGAGATTCCGGCCCTTGTTGTTACCGGATCGGAAACATGGCTGCGATTCGATCTGAAGTCCCGGGGTGAGTCCCTCTCACCATATCTTCATATCCCATCAGAATCATAAAAGATGAGATTTCCTTTAGGTTCGAGATATTTGAATTCGATTTTGTGATTGAGCCGTCGGAGAGCAGCATGGTCCGGATCGTTCACTTCAACGCCCTGAGAATTGACCCACCGGTATGCTCAGATTAGTGACCCGCCTTCGAGTGTGCTCACGTATTTGACCCACCTGATATTCAAAACACAGTGCCTGGTTTTTGACTGAGACTTTCGATTGAGCGATGCTCAGGGACTTTATTGTACCTGGGAGATGGTCGTGGACAAGCGTCGTTGCCGTGCCTGTGGTCGGTTTTTTGATCCTAATCCGAGGGTAAAGGCCCAAAAGTACTATTCGGAGCATTCCTGTCAGAAGGAGCGCAAGCGCCAGCCCAATTAGACCGAGTCGCTCGAAGATGCGTTGCTGTCCTGGATTGCGGAAAAGAATATTCTCTTCCTCATTAGAACTGGACTCCTGCATTGGCAACTCCTCAAGAGTTTGCGTCGTATTCTCATGCTTGGTTGCCAAGTCAATCACAGACCGTTTGAGCCCGAGACTCACGTAACAGCCAGCATGGCACTCTACCTCATGACAAGGTTCTCTTGGGACTTGTTCCCATTGTTCCGGCACCTTGTCGGTTTGACACCGAGCTACACTGGTCAATCGGGAGTGGTGACGCGTGGAGGTCCTCCGATAACCTTTCCAGCCTCGAAGCAATAGACTCCTTGCAGAATGGTTTTCCAGCTATAACCGGATTGACCGAAAACAGTCCGGTCGCCCACCACAGACCAAATTAATTTAAGGTTGTTCTTTTCAAGGAAGCCTTCTACAAAGTCCTTGGAAACCAGAAGAGCACCAGGACCGGCTTCCTCGGCTGATGGATCAACAGTCACCGTGGAATCGGTGTGATCTCGGAACTCAAAGCCTTGCCCTGACCATCGCAATCCCATACTCCTTACAACCCAGGCCGACGGCACGAATCCATTAATGGAATCGTCTATGGAGCAATCGTATTCTCGTTCCCAGGAATACCGGGCAGCAGTGACGATAATGGGATGAGGCTGATCAATGTAATTGCCATAGGTCCAAGGGTCCTGGATATCGTACTGCTTGAAGGCGGGAGCCCACGGATACTCACCGAGGAAGACCTGGCTCACGGTCGTTGGCGCTGGCAACGTCGAAAGCTTCTGGTCCTTGAGCCATTCCAAAAGGACTTCTACGTGATCGGATTGAACCAAATACCCACGGATCCGAAGTCCCACACTTCGCTTTCTCCCGCTGTACTCATCCTCCTCAACCGGGAGTTGCTCGATTCTGTGAAAAACGCTCTCTAGGACCAACCATCGGTTTCCTTGGGGGTCCACCACCTCAATCATGTTCGCAGGGGCAAACAGATCCCCAACATCCTTTGTCCAATCCTCAAATCGCTCTTCGTCCCTTTCTCCAAAAGCATAATCTACAGGTTGCCACCAGGTTTTCGATTCCTTACCCCATCCAGTTTCCTGAGTTTGTCTCATTAGAAAGGATGGATCTATGTCGCGCCTGAGCAATTGCCACGGCCCACAATACTCGTCGGGTTCGAGTCCCCAGGTGTCTTCGCAGTATTCAACATTGTCAGCGAGACGCGCGAGGAATTCATGCAGTGCTATCCACGTGTACTTCTTTCCGATCCGTTCAGGCTTGTGGGTCTCCCAATGTGATTGATGGCGGCCTATACGCTTGTCAAAATGTCCGAATCTCTCCGCGGTCCAGCCGAGCGAAAACACTCGGCGAACGATCCATCTCTGGGCCAGTTCACAGTCAAATCTCTCAGTGTAGCGCTGTAAGGCGGCATCACTGCTTTCGCTCTCAGGAGCGGAACTGCAAATATCGCCCAATAAGCGCCGGGAGAAGTCGCGACATCCTTGATCAATGGCGTATCTGGTGAAGTTACTGTCGCCCACGATGGAGTGATATAACCATACTCTCGTCCAAGCGGGATCGTGATCATCGTCGGGACTCTCACCATATTGCTCCAACTCATCCGGATCAACGGGCTCAAGAGGCCAAGCGCTCTCGTATGGGGGAATGATCTTGTGAAATGCGATATCCTCTGGAAGAGCGTTCCTGTGGGCTGCAAGCTCAACTACTCCTCTCGCGTAATCCCTCAACAGGAGGTGCGCAGGCGCTCGTCCTTGTGCGAAGACAGAGCGGTAGACAACCTTGGCGATATCCCGGACCGCGTCGGTGTCTTCGGAGAGCATCGCCACTCCATAGGCAACAGCGCAAATGCGCTCAATCACGTACTGGTCTTCTACGTCCTGGAAACGCTTCAGTATCTTTAAGAGAACCCTAGGTCTTGCGCGGAGCATGGACACGAGTGCTTTGGTTGCCCTGTCCCGGAGAAAACGGTTTGATGAGGCCAGGAACCACGACAGGGTGATGGCGCATAGTTCAATCACCTCATCTTCCGTTTTGGACTTGTCTGTGTTCCAAGCCCATTCAATCAAACGGTCCACGGTGTCATGTTCGTCAGGAGCGTATTGATCATGGAGGTAGATTGACCAATTCGCGTCACGTTCCGCCATGCTAAGGCGAGATAAGTCTTGATGGAGAGCAAAGGCATTTAGGATATGCGCTGGTTCGCACGAGACCATCAGAGACACTTCATAAATCCACTCTGCGAATGGACCCATTTCCCGAAGCTGATTAAAGAGTTCTTTCGTGGCTGGAGTGGTCTTCTCAGGGCTTCTCCAAATAAGACTCCTGAGAAACCCCCGTTGGAAGATTTCCCAGGACTTAACTCCTGGAAAAAATTCCAATGCTTCTTTTCCCGATCTTTCAGGGAGTTGTATACTCAAGGCCCACACCCATCCTGCGTACCGGCGAGCATACGATTCGTCCGAGACAAGAAGTCGCAACGGATCCATGGAAATGAGAGATTCCACCGGCCTTTTAGCGTCGAACCCTTTGTCAAGCCAGTACTTCACGATGAGGTGGTTGGCCAATCGCTCGTACGCAAAGCTGACAGTGGTTTCGCGTCTGTTACCCATCTTGGGATCGTGAATGATTAATCGCCTGTCTTCTTTCAGGACGCCCTCGTGGAGTAAGTTCCTGTAGAGGGTCTTTTCATACTGATCCGGCTCTGAACGAATCTGATTTATGATGCGCTTGGCCTGCGACTTTTCCAGCCATCCTTGAGCCTTCTCAGCCGTGGCATGACTGAGAAGGCCCACTGCACGCTGAACCAGTTCGTCATCCAGATCGTAAGCAAGGTCTCGCGACAACTTTAGATTCGTTGACTCAATGAAAAAGTCGAAGACCTTTGTGATTCCTCGGAATCCTTGTGGGATACGCCGAATGCCCTCGTTGGACAATCCTGAGCAAAGCAGCTTTAGAAAGAGAGGGTTTGAGAATTCGGGAACCAGGATGGGCGCAGTCGGCGCTTCGATACAGAAATGCTCGAAAAACTTCTGGGTTGCGTCATACTCGTGTCCCTCAAAACCCAGATGGCAAACCCGATGAAGCTCTTCATTCTCGATCATTGCGCGAGGTATGAAGTCCTCCTCGTAGGTGTCCCGGCAGCTTACTGCCAATACAACATGGGGATATTGCTGGATGGTCTCGGTCATGCCTCTGAAGTACTTGTTCCAAAGATCAAATCCTTGTCCCTCGTTCAAGGCATCTATCAAGATGAAGGCTCGACGCCCTGCGACCTGCGCCACAGCATCGAGTGCCCCTAGGAATTCCTCGGGACCCAAGTGGTTCAACAAAAGTTGGTCGGCGATCTGGCCCCACGGCCCTTTGTCTGCAGCGAATTTCTCACCGAGAAGCAGTACCGTCGGAAGCCCGACTTCAATCCTGTGTTTGGCCACATCGCAGAAAAGGTGGGTCTTGCCGGTTCCGGCCTCCCCGGCGACAAGCAATACCGAGTGATTGGCTGTTCGAGCAACTTCCTCGTAAGTGAAATTGACTATCTCGCTGACGCAGAGATCAAGGTTCCGTAAGTCGTCCTGTGCAGCGGACGCCAATTCCCTGGAGGTTGGGATATACTGGCCGGCAGTTCGCTGTTGGGACTCTGCAACTTGCTGGTACTCTTCCTTCTTGGTCTCCTCAATACATGAATTCAACCGTTCAGACAGATCACTCGATAGACACCGGAGCGTTTCCAGACAAATCGGTTCAAACGATTCGGCAGCGCATTTTTTCAGTTCTGCGCCGAGACCCTCAACCATCTCAGCCAAATCGTCGATGGATGAAGCCAATTCTGGGGCCTTTTCTTTCGGGAGCTCCCCGGGCTTGGTTCGATTCCATTTCTTGTATAATTCCGAGTATAATGCACGGAACCGATTCAGGAACGCATCGGTCCTACCAAAAGCGTCAAAGACTCCGGCTATTGGCAGATCAACGTGCAATTCGGCTGAATACCTGGGGCCGGCATCCTTAACTGCTTCGTCCAGCCTCTTCTTGAACCATTCTTGAGTGAAGATCTTCTCGTCAAACCAGTAAAGGATATATCCCGCCCTTTCATCGGCTCGCCCAACCAATCGCTGTCGAAGCGCTGATTCTTCCCACTTCTCGAATTCTACCTGACGCCCAAGCTCGTCGGCCCACTTCGTCCATTTTTCGACGCGCTCGTTCCATCGATCTTTCTGGGATAGTCGGCCCGATGTTCTCGCGTCAGAGAGATTGACCGGCAAGCATATGATATACTTAACCAATCTAGGGTGTTTCTCCAGTGCCCTCTTAACCGAGCGATCCATCTGGGGCCATTGGGATTTCGCAAGCTCATCAATGAAGTACTTCGCTTGCCAACCCCATTCTGACCCGTCAGGAAAAGAATAGTAGCATTCGACGCCGGCATCACCGGCTTTGCCACCCTTGCGGTGGAACTTTGTAGAATCAAAGGCGTCAGAGTACAAATCCTGGAGTTCCAAACGTGCCAGTTGGCAACATAGCTCCTCAAAACCTTCATTACGGGAGTTGTTAAGTGGTCGGATTTTATTGAAGTCGATTTCGACATTCATGGCAAGGGCTCCACAATGAGTCCAGGCCATCGAACACCTGGACCGCTATTCGGGTGGCCTTTGTAAACCATTCAGGATTCGTCGTCCGTTGGGTTCGGCAGGCATTCATAGCAGGTTTCTTGATTCTCGCAACCTCCTACTTAATCCCCAACGCCTTCATTGCAGCCGTATCGGGATCGCTGAAGAAGATCGGATCGACCTGTTCGATGATGTCTGAGGGAACATCAAGGAAATTTCTCTTGTTCTCGATTGGGATAAGGGCACGTCGAGCGCCGTTGTCCATAGCCATTTGGAGCGGTTCCGACAGCGAGCGCACTGGCTTGAGGTTGCCCTGGATCGTGAGGTCTCCTAGAATCAACAGTCCCGGAACTACGGGCTGTTTCTTTATTGCTGAGAACAGCGACACAACGAAGGCGACGCCGGCTTCGGCTGATACTCGGTTGGTCAGGAGGTCGATGGCCTCAACATGGAAGTCCGTGGTGTCAATGGCGTGAGCAATCCCCATGTTGACCTTATGCCCTTGGACGTAAGCGTAGGCCCGCTGGATGGATTCCTTCATAACGGAATTCAACCCGCCGGCAATCTTTAGCTTGCCCGTCCCGGAAGAGCATCCGATTTCGAGTCGGTACAGGCCGGCCTTACCTTGATCGTCTACGGAAGCCGTATAGACCGAACCCGGAGCCAGTGGGTCAGTGGAAATGAGGTCTCGCCCTCCTTCTTCCGGTACACCCACGAATCTCTCTTCCCGTGTCTCGGAGTCGATATACGAGAAGGAAGTCTGGTAGTATTCAAACGACCCCATCTTCTTCAGTTGCTCTTTGACCCTGCGCCGGCCTTCTAGCGCCAATTCTACCAGATCGCTCAACTCGTCTTTAGTGACTTCTCCATGCGGGTGAATCAGTTTGACCAAGCCGGAAACCGTCTTCCGAACCGCTTTCACGTCTCTGGCGTTCAAGTGGGTTCCCATGGAGAAGTGCCGGTCAATGATCTCCGTGAAATTGTGCCGGCGCAGTTCCCTCAAGGCTTCAGCCAGGTAATTCACTACGAAGCCATAATGGTCAGTGAAGTACTCCATCCGCATCTTGGGGATTTCCCAACCAGGGAGGTAGAAGTGAATCCGATCCAGGAAAGCCATGTCTTCACGGATGACATCCGGCATCGGGACGAACAGATGAGAAGAGCGCACCATCACTTCCACGGGTTGGTTGGTGTTGCCGAACATAGCGATGGATGCCGCGCCTGACAGCGCTTCTTTGCCGCGAGCGAAAGTCCCGGACTCGCAGTAGGTCTTGAGTGTGGTCACGACTTCTTTGGGCATTTTCTGGAGGTCCGCCACTTCGTCAAACGCAACGGAATCCCAAAGTCCGACAAGACCCATCTTGCCGGAGGCGATATTGTAAAAGAGATTGGCGACTGTGGTGGGGCCTGTAAGGAGGATTACGAAGGGTGATAATTCCTGAAAAGCGTAGGATTTGCCGGTTCCTCGGGGTCCCAATTCCACGAGGTTGAAATTCTGCTCACAGAGCGGAATCAATCGGACCAAGAAGAGCAGCTTCTGGCGGGATTCGAAGTGGGAAGGCTCCAATCCCATGCTTCTTACGAGGAGATCGATCCATTCATCAGTCGAGAATTGTCGGCGGTTTTCTCGATAATCGTCGAGATCAAAGGTCGCCACCTGGATGGGAGTCATGCTGTCTATCCAGAAAGGACTACGCTTGCCTCGCGCCTCTTCATCGTAGGTATGCCGGATATTGACCTGAGTCCATATGCCGCCCATCAAGAGTCTGTCGTATTTGGTTACGTAGTTCTCCGGTACATGGACGTACTTATGACCGAAATTCACGAACTCAGCCCAGTATTTATCGTCGTCAGACAGATACCGGACTTTCACCTTGTCAATGAGTGTATGTTTTCCCTTTTCACGAACAAAGGATTGGGCCTTATTTGCCTCATCCGGGCGAACAAAATTCTCTGCCAACGTAGAATTGACGACTTGCATGCCGGCTTCGATTGCCAAGGGATCGTCCGTGGCGCAGTATTTCCCCAACAAGTATTCCAGGACATAGACTGGAACATTGGTCCCCACCTTGAGCTTTCGCACCAAGTCCTTTCGGACCACCTTGCCGGCAAAGACGTCGCTCACTTTTCGGTCGAGTTCAGCCATTCATCCTCCTTCGCTCAGATGGAAATACTCACAGGAATATTGTCCAGTCGAGCGACCTCCACCTGAGACCCAGCATCCAACAACCGAATCGAGACGCTTTCGACGTCGGTCTCGGAAAGCATGAGCGTGATCGGGTTTTCCTTGTCTTTTTCCAGGACGATCTCCTTGGTCCCCTCTTCAAATCCATAGGCCGCCATTGCGGCAACCCCTGCCACTTTACGGCCGGCTTTGACTTCTAATCTGACCCGTACCTTCTGGGGTCCAAACATGCCGTCCCACGTAAGCAAGGCGGTTACCGAAAAGAAACGGTTGGAAATTTTAGGCTTTCCTATTTTCAGATCAATCCTTATGGTCGAATCAGGCTTCTTATGAATCTTCTTAGTCTTTAATTCTATGATGGGGATAACCATCTCCTGGAGCGATATCCCACCGTGAAAGTACGACGCGGACCCGCCGGATTTGAAGCACGAGAGACTCCTTGGGAAGGCCAGATCCAGGTCGCCCCCAAGTCCAAGCTGACTGGCTGAGACTCGCAAGTAGCCATCGCCTTTCTTTCCACCCCGCCCTATCCAGACTCGGCGGTGAAGCTCGACGGTCTTGCCTCCGGGTGGGTCCATTTTCATCCCGCTTGAAATGGTTTCCCCGAATAGATGGCCGTGGTCCGAGGTCACGATCAGACGAACAACGCCGAGCGAGCCTAGGCGGCGGATACCTTTGCGAAGCTTGTCGAGCACCTCATCCATGAAAATCCGGGCCTCTTCCTCTTCTCCTTCTTCCCCCCAACGGTCGATTTCCTGCGAGGTCACGAGAATTATTTTCGCTGCTTTGATCTCTTTCTTTGTCTTTTCGGAGGGCTTCATCAGCCCGTTGAGCTTCAAGACAGTGACTTCATCAGCCAAAGTTTGGTTGATGTACTTCACACGAGAAGCCCTGTCCTTGAGCGTTGACGAACCCAACGTTAAGGCTATCTTGCCTCCTGTCGTCTCAGCCAATTCCATCCCTTTGTCCGCACCGGGCATCAGAGCGGCCATACCAATGGACGTTATGGATGGTAACAGAGCAACACCCGCATCAAGCTTGGTTTTAAACTCCTCGGTCAGTCCATCAACCAATTCTCGTCCCATCTCGTAACGCAGCGCATCCACAAGGACATATGCGATCTTGTCACCATCGGATAGCCTTGAATGCACTCGCTCCTGATAAATCTCGTCTTGGGAAAAATGCTCCTCTATCTGGAAGCCGGCTTCCTCCATAGCGGCGGCGAACACCTCTATGCAGCGCTCCACCGTCTTGGTGTAATTCTGACGCACAAAGGCAATGACTTGTTCCAACTTCCGGTGTTCCCGGCCCAGTTCCAGATCGAAGGTGGAGTATTTCGTCTCCAGGTGCCTGTAATGGGTGTCCAGAAGGCACCAGGGAGAGGGTTCGTTGGAGTAGGATTGGACCATAACGGCCGGGGACTTCTCGATTGTCTTGAGGTCGGAAATAATTTGAGCAGAGAGTTCAAGAATGCGTGCGACATCTTCAAGGAGTGTCCATCGTAGTTGATTGGTTTGATCCTGAAGAGACCAGAATGAGTTCTTCCTTTTCCTTGCCAACTCCAGAGCCTCACTGGATTGTCCATCCAGAATGCGCTGTTCCGCATGAACGAGCAGAAAACGTTCAATGAACGGAAAGGTCTTCAACTCAACAAGATTTCCCGTCTCAAAGTCGAGGCCGGCAAGCCCAGTCTCTTCTTCGACATCAATGGCGGCTTCTTCGTATGCCTCCCTGTACTCACCCCGATCGCGCCACACGCGACAGACGTTCTGCACCTTCTCAATGTGAACTTCGTTATTGGGAATCGGCACGGAGGAGATTTGGGCCGGCGTGTCGTCTGATTTCAGATGCCCAACGAGATCCGTCACGAGCAATATTCTCCGAAGGTCCTGACGAGCTGAATGAGGAGCCGAATCAGGGTCCAACTCGATCCCCAGTTCGGATCGGAAGAGTCCTGCCAACTCCGACATGGCCTTCTTGTTTTGGATCTCCTCGTCATGGGTATCAGTCGCGCCGAATTCCAGGGCAACATCCGTCGCAGACGTCGTTTTGAAGATGAGCTTTATCAGAGCGGTCGAGAGCGAACCCGCTTCTTCGGCCATTCTGTCCAGGTCTTCCAGATTCAGGAGGCCGGATTCTACCTGCCGGGCAATGTCATGGACGCTGTCCGGGGCTATTTTCTTGAAGACTTGATCTGCAACAACACGCAGGCGGGTATTAAGTGGAAGCGAACGCCCACCCGGTTCCATGATCACACCGGCCGTTTCCAATTCCACGAGAGCGTGGTTCGTTTCCCTTCGATCCTTCGGAACGTAGACAAGCAATTTCGGAGGTACAGAGCAATCATGTCGCGGTTTTCCATCAGGTTTCACAAATTCCAGGTACTGGTCGGCATTTCTACGGAGCCTGAGATAGCTGTCTTCAAATTTGAGAATGGGAATCTCGCCCAGTTCGAAGTCCTGAATCATCTTGGCGTACGCATTGTCCGGGTCATACCAGACCACGATCCCCTTTTTCTCAACCTGGGTCTGAATCTGGGAAACAAGGTGTTCCGTCACATTGCCCATATAGACTTCCTCTCACGTGCCCTTGGACGGCAAACGTCCGATTCTTTCCAGCAGGGCAAGAGATGCTCTGAACCGCGCCAAATTCTTCTTTTCGGCCTCGGTCATTTCTTCTTGCCTTGGTTATGCTCCTCGTACAGATCAAGGAGTCCATGGGCGATGGCGTACGATTTGTTGGTCTTGCACTTTTCTCGAACTCTATCAGGCCAGTGGTCCATTGCCTGATAGGACCAGTCGTACTTGCCGGCTTCTAGTTCTTCCCAAGCTTTCTTCGGTTCCTTTTGCCACGAGGGGACAAGCTCCCACAGAGGAGCCATATTCAGGAGCACCCCGTCATCGATATGAGGGATGTAGCCTCTCACTTCGCTGATGTGCTTGATGAGCCGGTTAAACTCACGGACATCGTCGAGAACGTCCTGCAAAGGAGCAATCTCCTTTTCCAGTTTGCGCTTTTCTTTTCCTTTGGCAGCATTAGCCCTTTTCTGAATATCAGCTATCTGTCCTTCCAAGAGCCTGATATTAGGTTCGACGTAGTCGGACCGTATGCGGAATAGACTGTCCTTTGTTAGTCGTTCGTGGAATATCCAGACACCGTATTTCTTTCTTGGAGACTGGAGAAACCAGTAGACAGGGCGTTTGCGGTACTTCTGGACGTGCTCTCCGAAGAAGTTGCGCTCAAGGTAAAGCCGCAGGCTCTCTTCGTAATTGCCGTTTCGACCTGTGCCATTCAAAACAACTGCAGCAGCCACCTCCTCACCTAGCATCACTATGATTGCCTGAAGCACTTTAGCACTGATGTCATCAGGGTTATCCTTGTCGATAACCAACGCGCCATCGGGTTCAGTTAGCTTGCGAAGTTCAGATGAAATCTCGTCGGGGAAGTTACCTATACCCAAAGACCTCTCAACCCCTGGTTGAAACCGGCCCATCACAATGCCAAAGGCATAGCTAATCCACATCCGAGCCAGATCATTCTTCAACTGGGGGGGCTCAGCATTATCTGCGGAGTTCTCTCCATCAGAGCAAGGGTTTTCACTCTCATCTAGTATGTCTTCAGTTGCTTCTGGATCAGCAAAGTCTGCCACGATAGCGGTCTCGTCTTCCTCTGAAAGGCCGTAAACGCGACACACCTCTTCGTCGATAGCCTTTTCAACATCGGCCAGCTCGGCCTGTCTCATCGCCACATAATCGGTTCCAGAATCCCAGAAGAGGGGCGGCGACCTGAATTCGTAATGTGTCTCGTCTTCCAGGGTGTGAGCTTCTGCTAAAGAGATTGCGCGTTCTGCCAGAATCTTGAGCTTATGACTCAAATTCTGAGGAACCGGTAGCCGATTCAGGTCTCCTACCTTCACTGTGATTGTTGGATTGATCAGAGATAGCAGTCGATCAGCAACCTTAGAGTTTAGGCAACCGAGCAATGAAAGTGCCTGATCAGGCGGCGGAAAAAGAGATCGGCCACCAGTACTACAGAAGAGATGATCGGGGCTGGTAATCCAAGCGCAAAAACGGGATGATGAGTTCGAGAGAAACGTAATGCCCGGCCTGAAAAAGCAACCTGGGTTTCGTATGGCGCTTCCCGGCAGCAATTCCATTTGGGCAATATCACGGGTGACAACATATTTGCTTGGATTTATGAATCGCCAAGTCTCATTGCCTTTTGCTATCCGACACCAGATCTTGCTTTGGGAATCACCTCCAAATCCTACTTCCCACCAGAACCTGAGAAAGCGATCATTGTGACCCGTATTTATGCCCTCTTTAGCAGGGTACAGCCTCCCTAAAGGCATCAGCCGCGTGAACAGCTCACGAACATTGTAGGACGCCCAATACACCCAAGGGCTGCCGGGAATGGCGTCGAAGTCGCCCTGCCGGTATCGGAAAACCAGCGGGTCCTTTTCCCTTTCGTTGAGATTCTTAATCGCAAGCTCTAACCGGTCTCTTTTTTGATTACCGTCGGCCTCCTTGACCAAACGGAAGTACAAGCCAACAGAGTTGTCGCAGGCATCTGGAGTGGCTTCTGATCTAAAAATGAAGGATGTGGTGTTAACCTTTTCGCCAGAGATTTCATCAAAAGCACGGGGACCGAGATGGCAGACTGTCTCTATTGCTGTTCGTTCTCGCAAGTCCTCTCTGAGTTTTTCATACGTGGAAATGAATTTGAAGGATTGCTGGGTTATCATTGCGACTCGGCCACCATCTCGTACCATTTCTGAACAACGGAGAATGAAGGCTGCGTAGAGATCTCCTTTGCCACTCGGATAGTCGGAACTAAGAGGCTTTGTTACCATTTGGTTGAGGCTTGGTCGAGACATATAGGGCGGATTGGTTGCAACGATGTCGTAACGCTGCAACATCAATTGGAGCGCACCAAATCCCTTCATGGCTTCACGAGTGAAGAATAACTCACTTCTCCCCTGGTCAGCTTGAATCTTGGCGTAATGGTTCAGCGCCTGAATAATCTGGGTTTCAAGAACATCCCAGAATTCCTCCACTCCAGCTTCACTTTCAAATTGGTCAGGTGCGAATCCCGGCAAGGTTGGCTGTTTTCGGTCCTCCTGGAACTTCTCTCTCTCGTCGTCAATCAGTTTGATCATGTGGTCCTCAAGACGAACCAAACTCCCCATCTGCCCCAAATCCTTAAGTTGCTCCCAAAGTGCTGTCAGGATTCTTTTATAGATAGGGTTGCTCAATCCGCTTTCTTTCAAAAATTCCTCAAGCTTCTGATCGTCGAACTGGAGGACGTCACAGCAAGCCAGGTTGGATTCCGTAATCACTGCATTCTTGTTGATCGATTTGGCTTTCACATAGAGGGTTAAGGCGGACAGTTGGACTGCCCTTAGATCGATCTCGATGCCGTAAAGATTGTTTGCGATAACCGCGGCCGGGATTTCTTCCTCGGCTGAAAGGGAGGGTTCATCGGGCCAACCTGGGGAGCCTGCCTTCTCAATCTCTTCCCGATACATTTCCACGAAGATGTCAAAGGCGACCAGGCCAAAATGCATGGTACCGCAAGCGGGATCAAGCATCCGAATATGTTTTATTTTCTTTAGGGGAACCGGCGGTATTTCTCCGGCCAACGGGACCAGATAGTCCAATTGCGCCTTGAGCTTGGAGTCGGGATGCATCTGGACCCACATGCGTCCAAGACTATTCTGTACCAGGAACTTGACTATCCACCTTGGTGTGAAGAGCTGAGTGGCGGCGGGGATGTCTTCCTTTTTGATTTTCTTCTTCTGTTTATAGAGACGGTCAAAAACCTTTTTCTTCTCTTTCTCGTTGAAATACTGATAAATCCACCCGATTGTCTCTTCATTGCCGGGTGCCCAGGCTTCCTCAAGCTCGGGAGCCGTCACGAGTTCGATGAGATCACCAAGCACGGCGGGGCGGGGGAAGAGACGACTTGCAAGAATGCCCGGATCGAAAAGCACCTTGATTTCTTCGGCGAGCTTACCGCATTGCCAGAGGATGAAATGCCGGTATGCTTTCTGGCGTGGACCTTCGCCGAGGGCATTTTGCGGAAGGTCTCCCAGCTCGTACTTCTCGTATTCGGCCTCGTTACCGTCTTCCACAAGCCAAAGCTTGAAGGCGTTTGAGTCGGACCCTTTGCTCACGGTCCCTTTGATGAGATCGCGGCTCTCCATCATCTTGAAAGCCACGAGCCTGTTCAGCCACGTGAAGGCAGCTTCCTTTACGAGTTTTTCTCGGGCATCTTTCGGTTTGACGCCGGCGGCCTGCTCGTCCTCCACGAATTGCTCCAAAGCCAATCTCGTTTCCTTGGCCTCATCCAACTCATTGACCGCCGGGTACTTCTCTGCCAGCTGAAACTTCCCATCAGGAAGCCAAGCGTAGATGCCTTCAAGCTGCTCTTCCACTTCTCGCTGAAGAAGCTCACGAGCATTGAGTGCGAAATCATGAATCGCTGAAATTGTCTCGGGTTTCATGCCATGTCCAAACCGTCTGATATTGGAATTGATTTCTCGATTGGCGCCGGTCGCAACCGTTGTCCCCATCAAACTGCAAACAGAGCGACCCAACCCCTATTCCAAGAGCACCTTCTTGCCGCCGGCAACGAGCTTGAGCAGATACTCCTTGAGCTTTCGAACAGCCTCTTCAACATCTTCCTGTGTTTCCAACTTGCCGGCCAACAGGTTTGACACGCGCACGCGCTCAATCTTGTCCTTATCTTCCGGAGCAGCGAGTTCCTGGACCTTTCTGGTGACACCATCCCGTATCGCATCTGCGACACTGGTGTCCGTTTCCATCTGATCGACTGTAGCCCCGCAATTCCGACAGCTTACTTCTCCAGCAGGAAGGTCGAGCGTGTGACACGCTCTTTGGACGAGAGGTTGGAGGATGACCTCTCGATCCGTCTCAGTGACAGCAGGATTCTCACATACGGTCACGTATTCGTCCATTCCTTTCACGAACTCCAAAGCCTCGGTAAACCGAGATGTCCTTTCCTCGTGAATTTGAGTGTAAAGGTCCCAATATGCGTCTGTTATGCGCTCAGAAGCCTGTCGCAGAGCTTCGATGGAGTTGTAGAAGCTTTCGGACTCGACCAACGCCGCGAGGTCCTTCGCAGCAGCCTCTACTTCTTCGCCGGCGCCGTGTCTGTCCATGACCGGCCACAAGACCCTCAGAGAGTTACGGGCATTCTCAATAGTCTGGAGGTTCGTGTCTGAAGTCGCTTCGAGCAACTCAGATATCCTGATGCGAGCCTCCTTGTATGTATTCCCTTCGCCAGCCAACGTCCTCACGCAGTCATCAGGGGGAGACCCTACAATGCTCTCCAATGCTTTTCGGTGGTTTTCCAGGTATTCCACACCTGGGAGCTTGAATGCGTTCATGCGGGCTAGAACAGGCAAAAGGTCCTCACGGTCCGCAGCGGCAAGCTCCTTGAGAGCCATGGCAATAGTTCCTTCCTCAATACCAATCTCCTGTCCCGTGATCTCTTCGAAACGGCGGGCCGCCCTGGTCAGGGTCCGCAAATCGATCGGCTCTCGTGGCGCAAATGAGGCTGCCCTGAATGCCGGTATCTTCGTGAATGAATCGCGTACTGCCGGATCGTCATGTGCCCGATACTTGCGGCCCTGATGGGTCAGTTCGACGGCCCCGCCGCGCAGCAAAACCGCCAGCACCAGTTGGATGACATCGAGGTCCCATCCGTATCCGATCCCCCGGAAGTGAGACTCAATCATTTTACCCATGATTTTGTTGCCATATTTGTGCTCCCGAACCAGATGGGCAAGGATTTCTTTGCAGATATCCGCTGAGACATTTGGCACAAACTTGTCGCCCTGTTTGGTCACCAGTGAGAGTCCGTTCTCACCGTCGTAGAATACTTGTGGCAGACCATTCAGATTTGCAGCCTTGAGGAAAGCTTCAGCCTCCTTCTCCTTCAGGCGGCTGATACCCATTTCCAACTTGGGATAGACTGCTGGGATCACGTCGTCCAGTAGTTTATGGAGGGCCTCCGAAAACGAACTTCCAAGAGCGGAACCGTCCTTTTGGACTCCCCGAAAAAAGCCGGCCCCTGAATGAAGAGCCTCCACCATCTTGTTCCTCAATTCTCTCTGATAACGGTCACGCCGGACTTTCTCCTCTGAAAGGCATGAATGCAGTTCGGAGGACATCGATCCCTTGGCGGCCAGCCGTTCATGGGTGCCTACCATCTCCTGCGACCGGTAGAGTTCAAGCAGTCTGCGATGGATTTCTTCGTTGAGGGTAAATGCCCAAAACACTTCGTTCTGACCGGCAGTGCTGTTTTCTCGGGCCTCTTTGGAGCGTTCGCCCCAGTCCTCCGGCTCTTCAGCTATGAGCATGTTCAGAGGTATTTCCCCGTCCGGTTCAACGCTCTCACCCTGGACGGACAGACTTACCTTGAACGATTTCAGGTTCTTGTAGCGATATGTGCGCAGCTTCGGCTCGGAAAAGATGCCACGAAACGTGTCTCTTATTATACGGTTGCGATCGGCAGGCTTCGGGTCTAGTCCACGCCGCGTCGTATCCCAACTCTTCTCCTGTACGGTCAGGAGCTTGTACCCTTCCTCGGAGTCCCGAATTACCTGGCCATCCGCTAGGACCCGGATGGCCTCCTCCACGTCCTTTTTGATGGAGTCCGACTCAACAGAGGGATGGAGAACCACCGAGATGTTGTGGACTGTACGGGGAAGGTTCTTTACGGCTTCCAAGAGGGCAATGGCTTTTGCCACCTTCGCAGCCATGTCGTTGCCTGGAAGTGTTTTGGGAACCTCATCGACCTCCCGTGTTGTTTCGGATGGGAGAAGATTTCCGAGATATAGGAGTTCGTAGACCTTGTCCAGCGTGACCAGTGCTCCTATTGGTTGGTCGGCAAGCATGGTCCTCGGGTTGATAAGCATCTCCTGGGCCTGCTTTATTATCGTTCGGTTGCTGCCTCCAATGTGTCGCTGAGTGCCCCTTTTCAGTCGAAGCCCGGAGACGATATCAATGCAGACATCGATTTGGTATGGCAAATAGGGGTAAAGTCGAACGAATTCCGCTGAACTGATCGAAACGTCCGGGGGAGTTCGCTTCAGAGTGCAAAAAGCCTTCATCCGGCCTTCATTGGCCTGGAACAATGACTCCAGGGCCTCAGTCTTATCATCACGTTTCTTGAGTACACGTTCCCCCGTAATTTCAGCAATATCTGATTGCTTGAGGTCTATGGTTACCCTGAAACGGTCCTGGAGGGTGGCCAGATCGACTCTCTTGGAATCAAGGGCATCCACGATCTCGTTGAGCTTCTCCTGGGAGGTGACCACAATCCAGAATGGGGCGACAGCCTTTTTCTGAACCACTCGATTCTTGCCTTGGGCGCCGAAAGCCTGAAGAACACCCTGCAGGTCCACCATCTTGTCCTGGCTGCGCGCGACGTACCGGCCCACCTCGTCAATGACAAAGATAAGCGCCTTGCCGGATCGCCGGCGTTCTGCGAGTTCAAAGGCCCTATCTGCAAGTTTATTTGGACTTATGTCAGCGCGACCGGACCCAATTGATCTGGCGTATGAGTCGGGCTGAGGATAGGTCTTGGGCTCGATTTCGTTGAGCACTGCACTGGCTTCGTTTATGGCCAGCCCCAGCTTGCGCCTTTTACTCCAGGGCTGGTCGTGCATCCTTTGAAAGCGCTCTACGAAATCCTCCAGCTTGCCATCACCTTCCAGCGTATATTCGAGTTCGGCAAGATCGAAATCCTGTGCATAATCAAGCTCCCTGAGAAGAGCCTTGTACATGATCTCGCTGATTCGTTCGTTGGCGGTTCGCACCCCCCGGTCCATAGATACATCGAAGATCACGGCTTCGGACGGGATAGTCTGATTGATGATGTCCAAGAGACCCGAAATCTTGGCGTCCTGCACCGTCTGCTTGAATATCTCACTGGCAGACTTGCCGAGCACCGGTCTGGCAGCTACCGTATAGCCAAGAATCTTCGCAAAAGAGGATTTTCCCGATCCGAAGAAACCTGAGACCCAGACCCCAATTCCTTCCCTCGGATTGTTCTTGACCTGGACAATCTCGTCATACACGGTACGGAAATGATCACAGATGGAATCGGTAACAATATACTCGTTCAACTCAGTCAGCACGGTCTGTTGATCGTGCTGATCGACCTTGATGACCTCTTCGATAGTGCGATCAACTTTGTGCTGAAATAACGACCTGATCGTCTCCATCATTCGCCTCCGTAAATCTTGACACGATAGCTATAGGTGCCCATTTGGGCTCGATCCTGAATTCCCATGAACCGTAAATCCGTCTTGCCCTCTGCGGTTCCAGGATAAAAGAGAATAACCGGAACCATTGTCCGCCCATGCAAATGATCCAAAAGAGCTGAACATCTGAAAATCGCTGGCGCTAAGGCCGCAGTGCGGACGAGAAACACCATGTCTATGTTGGGGTCTAGATCCTTCATCCTATGCTCCAAGACGTCCGGCAAAGGCATGAATTCGTCGTCCGATAGGAGACTGTGGATTGTTTCCTGAGCACGTTCAAACCCGAATTGGGTTTCCTCAGCTATGATGGCGTCAAGTCCCTCGGTCTCCTCGATGACGTGCCACAGGATCTCCGCAAGGGAGATGAAGGTGACTCTTTTGTGGTGGTTTCCCTCAAGAGAGTGCGCAAGCAACCGGACCCGATTGCGCAGATCAAATTCCAGCCAAGGATCGTACCGGAACATGGCGAAAGGCAGATCATGATAGACGCTGATCCGCATGGGATCACTCGTCAAATCCCTTTCAAGCACTTGGAATTCTTCTTTAAGAGATGACATCCGCCATTTCCTCCGGCGTTTCAGCGGGAAATTCGATCCGATAGACCCTGCCGGCAGCCTCGAACTTCAGAAGATGATTTTGATCCGCGTCGAGGAACATCCTTTCTACCGCCTGGGGAGACAGCAGGTGGAGCCTCCAGTCCGGGTGGTTTACGAGGCTGGCTCCATCGCTTCCCAGGGTGTGAAGGAGGAAGGCCAAGTAAGCAAATGATTCGACCGGCAGATATACGGGAGCGACCCTCTTTTTGATCTTCCCTTCGAGAATCCCGAAATCTCGCAATGCCGCCAACATGCCACGGGCCATCTTGATCCTGACGGTCTCAGACCAAGCCTGCTTTCTTTCTTTGAGTTTTCCGGTGATCCATTGGGTTGTCTCGTCAACCCGGACGCCTGGATCATGGCTCTTACTCCTATCCAACACGAAATCCGCCACAAAGTCATAAAGAATGGGCTCTGCACGAGCCGTCACCCAATAGTAGAGAGGCGTGAGCACTTCGGACGCGACCTCCCGGTCCTCAAGTGGTCGAGTCAGCTTCCAGGCATCCCGGGGATCACCGTTGACGAAACGGGGCACGAAAGCCCTACAATAGACATCCTTTGCCCGTACCCGAGTAGTCTTTCCGAGGACATTCTGGAGCATGTGTTCGTTATCCGAGGCCCCATCATCTCCCTCATCACACCGGCCCCGAACGAAGACCCGCATGTCTTCTATTACAGCGCCCCCTTTCTGGAGACGAGTAGTGTACGTCCGTTTTTGATTGTTAGGCGTTTTCGCCATGCGTGAAATGTATTTCCTTAGTAGAATCAACTTCCTGGTCGCCCTCAAAACGGTCCTTCAGCAGACGATAGATGGCATAGCCACTACCCATGAGCCCGACCTCAGCCGGGTTCGTCGCCGTTGCTCCTCCTATGAGCGCGGCGAGTACGGCAGCCGCGGTACCGGTGGGTTCCTTCGTCCCATTCTCCCACCGAGAAAGCGACGACACCCCAACGTTGAGCATTGAGGCGAGCTGCTGTTGCGACAGCCCCTTTTCCTCACGGAATTTTCTAATGGCTTCAGGCTGAAATCGGTGCTTCTGCGACATGTTACCTGACTTATCATATGACAAGTGGGCGTGTCGAGGAATTTCTCTTGTTTCGATTCGCAGCTCACTCGGATTGCCTGGTGTCAACTACATTTGTGCATTGACGACAATGATGTTGCTTTGGCTTGGAGACGCCATCGACTCACTTTGCCGGAACTCGTGCCAACGAAGTCGGTGACATCGAAAAAGACAGCATGCTCGTTTGCTTCGGGGATTCTAATCTGAAAAAGATCAAAAAGCCGCCCGTCATGAGCCACAAGTTTCCTGTAGGCCACGTCCCAGTCAGCGCCTCGCTCTCCAAGCATGTGCTCCAGAATGGCGCGTTCTATCGTAATACCTTCCAGGTTGTCCCGGACCCCTTTGATTACGAATGCCGTCCCTATAGTGTCTCCTGGTCCTCCCTCCACCGAGATTTCTCGGCTGGGACCGGAGGATTCTTCCATGCGCCTTGCCATTTCCTCAAACGACCGTCTGGCGTCCACGAAATACGGGAGTCGCTCTCTGGCTGCCTCTTGACCCAACACGTCAGCCTTCTTGAACCACTCTTCGGCCTCCTGCAGGTCTTTTTCGACACCACTTCGATCTATTTCGAGGGCCAAGGCGGCCAGAGCATCGGGAAACGTGGGCACAACAAGGATCACCGTCCTCATCTGAAGCAGATGGTTGTAGGCGCTGTCATCGATGGTGATGGGCGTCCCATCTGCTGCGAGATGTGGCCGGGGAACACTGCTGATGTGACGACACTTCTGTCCGTGGCAAAGCGGCTGAGCTCCAGATTTGCTGTGGGTCGCGTGTGTGTTGTAGGCTTTCACATTGTACGGTCAGAAATGGGCTGTTTTTTCAGAATAGATTGGACTTGATGGAAGAATTCTCGGGATAAGTGGACTCTTGAGGGATTGAGAGGGACGGTGTAGGGAAAGAGGGCGGTCGGCCTGATGGAGCCACCGCCCTAATCATGTACGGGTCTCAATGGACCCGACAAAGGAGGATACGATGATAGTCGCTGTCCATGTTTCCCTCAAGGAGATTGTGGAGCAAGGTCGTGATTTTCCATTGCGGACCTGATAAATGTCCGCGGTGCAACGGTGCTCATCTATGGGGCCATGGATATGTGGGAGCGATATTTGACGGAATTTCCGAGCAGGCGTTCCTGCGCCGATTTCGTTGTCCTGCGTGCGGGTGTGTGCTGAGGATCCGACCGGATGGGCATTTCAGCAGGTTCCAGGCTTCGGTGAGCACGATCAGGTCCCGGATTGTCTACCGACCCCAGACCGGGAGGTGGATGGGCGGTATGTCCCGTTCCCGCCAAGGCTACCGGTTGAGCAACCTGAGAAGACGAGTAACGGCCCACAGGGGCCTGGGTTGGAAGGGCCGCCTGATCTCTGACAAGAAACAATTGCACTCCTCCGGCATGAATACGTCGGCCATCGTCAGCTCCTATCCATGAACATCTCGTAAATGACATCGGCAATACTTGCCGCCAACAATGGGGGAACTGCGTTGCCGATCTGCTTGGCTATCTCGATCTTCGTGCCCTTGAACACGAAATCATCCGGGAATGATTGGAATCTGGCGGCTTCTCTGTGGGTTATGGGCGATGCTGTTCGGGATGAAGGTATCGGCCCTTCTCCGGCTTGAAGAATTCAGTCCTTATGGTAAATGCGGGACGATCCCACCATAGACGACCAAAGAGATCTGTGCCGCCTGTTTTTTTCTTGATCCAGCATTGAGGAGTAAGCTCTGGCGCTCTCTCATGGAGGTCGAATCGATTCATTCCCTCTTCGGGAATCGCTCTATACCTTGCCATACTCTTAGCAGTGGGATTACGGCCGAAGTGAAGATCCAACAGCCCCGGCTCGCTGCGAATTTCGGTACCGACAGGTTTGGGCAGATCGGCGATGGCGTCTCGTGTGTTCGTCCACGGGCCTGCGTCTTCGGTGTACTCCTCGCATCGGGTCAGCGAATCCACCCCTTTGTTCGGGTTACAATGACTCTTCCGGGGCGGAAAACAAGGAGCTGGATCTGCAAAGCGACAACCGACGACGAATGCACGGCGTCGGGTCTGGGGGACACCGTAGTCTGCCGCGCACAACTTCGCCGAAGCGACTTTGAACCCCATGCCCTGGGCTTTGGCTACGATTGCCGTGAACTCAGGCGAGCTAAGCAATTGAGGCACGTTCTCCATGACGAAGCAGGAAGATCCGGATCTTTGGACGATTTCCAGAAAGGGACGCCAGAGTTCCTTGCGCGGATCTCCGACCCTATCCTTGTTCAAGAGACTGAAACCTTGGCAGGGTGGCCCGCCTATTACGATCTCGGCCGGGGGAACCTTGATGGTCGGCTCATCCAGCAAGTCTACTATGTTCCCGACGTGACAGTGGTGTCCGAAATTTGCGTTGTAGGAGTCTGCGGCGTACTGGTTGATGTCGTTGGCCCACACCGGCGTGAAACGACCCTTGGACAGACCGACGAAACCCAGCGTCATCCCACCGCAACCCGAGAATGCGTCTATGAGTCGTATGGCGCGGTTACCAGGTTTGGCCGGATTTATGGACTGATCAGACATGGAAGCCTCCGGCGATGAATTCTTCACTGAAAAACGCTTCTAGATGTGGAGTCTCGTAGCCAGCAGAATCAACGAAATAGATAGGCACGGAGTAGCTTTTCAATAACGTCGGGGAAAAGGTGTGATCGACGAGAGGCCTCCTCCAGCAACTTACGCTTCCATGTGATTATCTGGTTCGGATGCACGTCATAAGCATTGGTTATCTCCGCCATCGTGCGCTCCCCCCGAATGGGCCTCAAGTGCCACTCGCGCCTTAAACTGGGCATTGTATCTCTTAAGGATTATCTGAGACGCCGGTACAATCTGTGGTTCACCCACACGCTATGTCCCGACTGCGTGACAATCTACCTGAACTGGAGTGAGGAGCTTCGCAAGGACCCGGAAGAAGTCCACCAGATCATGGAGGTGAAGCCAGCCACGTCTGCAAAGAGGACGGTGACCAGTTTCCTTTCCCCCTCAATGGCATTGCGACTGGTGAGGATCTTCTCGCCCGAGTTCCGTCTGGTTGGCGGGTCATAATGGAGGGAAAATCGATCTGAGGGACTTGATGAATTACTATCAGAAGTTGCTCGCAAAACCAGGTCACAGAAGTAATCGTGAGACTTTTTCCATGACCTAGGATATCATAAGAGGGCTGATATCCCGGAAAGAGGATCAGGCATAGATGCTTCAAATCCTTGTCAGCGATGGAAGGCTGTGGGAAATATAGGTGATTTGTCTTTTGATTTCGCTATATGAGAGGAGATGATCAATGGATATTAAGGAAGCGCGGAAGCGATGGGAAGTCCGGGGTTGGACCAAGTTGCATCAAGACAGTGCTGGTTCTATAGTCAAGATAGAGGTCTGGGGACCTCCGAGTAGACATCAACTTGGAGAATACGAACTTTACCGAGAGGACACCGGAGAAATAGTCAGGGAAGACCTGCTTCCGGGTGGCGAGACCTTGGCGACTAAGGTCAGAGAAAAACTCCGGGCGCTCAGAGAGAAGGGACTGATAGAATAGCAGTCAGATGGCGATGCAGGAGCCTTGAGATAGAGACTTGCATTGAATCGCTGTGGATGAAAGCCGACATCGCCCAAGCAGTCTACAACTATCGCAATCAGGCAGATCTCTCAAGGGAGCAGCCGCGGACCTGGTGCGATTAGAAGAGTCGGTCATTGAGAACATCGAGGAAGCAGATTACGAAGGAGACTTCCTGGCGATGGCTTCAAGAATAGCGAATGCTCTTCATTGGGAGGTGGAGGTCCAGTTCGTTCCCGTGGAAGGGAAGGAGTCGGTGGAGGAGTATTCTTTGCACCACCCACGTTTCCTCATGGTCCGAGTAGTCTGTCTACGGAGTGACGGTTTGCCCAATATCCCTCAAGATGTCTTTGAGAAGCGGGAATAGGTCTGGAGAAATCGCATCCCAGATGAGGAAGCATATTAACCCGATAACCCCGAGTACCACCACCTTGACCGGCCGACTGGCTTGAAACCGTGGGTAAGCAATACAAAGACCTACAATTATACCGGCGGGTCCCCATGATAAGACCATTCCTTCATAGATCATCACAACGCACGTGCCCACGGAAAACAGTGCCAATAGGATCTTGGATATACTACTCAATCTCGTGTTCTTGTAGATGGCTAGAAAACAAAAGGTGGTAGAAACATCAGGAGAATCACCACTAGAAGAGTCCTGTCATACCAGGGCCGTTTCTCTCCCGCAGTAGTGGAAGGGATTTCGTGCGATTCTTGAACGGAGGACGATACTGAAGCCGCAGTCTGGAAAGAGGGTGTGGGTCTAGCCGGAGCTGGTTCTATATCCAAGTCAAGTTCAACATCATCCATTCGACTCTTCATCTCTTCATTAGTCACTAGTCCGGCGTCGAGAAGCTTCTTGAATAGACTCTGAAGACTCTTTTCCGGGATGCCATACTTATGGACAAGATCGGGATCGGAAAGCCCAGCCCTAATATCAGCCACAACCGCTTTACCGGACAGCTTCTTTTTCTCAACTACTGGTACACACTCCCTTGAGAGCTATCCATAATAATGGATGGGTCACGCTTTGCGTTTCTTGAGAACGGCAATAACGGTTGAAACGAGCGCAATGAGTATAAGCAACGCTGCCCCGACAGCAAGCAACTTCCAGCCCCACTGAAGGGTGATTAGTTGCTCAGATGCAAGTCCGCCGAGCCACTTCCCACCCGCCTCACCAAATCGCCTGCCAACGTCAAGCCCCTCTTTCTTCCTTGACAATGCGACTAGTCCCCAACCTGCGAGCCATCCCGCCTTACCAGTAAACCATGCGACACTCGCCCCTTTTGAAGCCTTCACATCAAAAAACAACCAAACAGAAAATGCAGTGAGAGCAGCGGATGAAGGTCCTGTGAGCCACAACCACAGATATTTTCGGAAGAAAAGAATAATACAGGAGACTATGACACAAACCACGATGCCCCAACCGGACAAGGGAGAGAACTCCATGAGAGTTTGCTCATATCCCCACCCCGGAGCCGAGTTACGAAAGAAGGGAGCTAATACTCCCGCGCCCAGAATGAGACAAGCTGGTATTCCGATTGCTCGTTGCCAGTCGTTGATGAATAATCCCAGTAAGTTCCGTAGTCGGCCCGATTCTTGTTCTCTCAGTGACTTCTGATCTGCTGATCCCTTGGCAGGACGATCAGTCCTAGCCTTTTCCAAAGCAGGTGCTGTAGCGTCAATCCGTTTCCTCCGGCGCAGATAACTCTGGAAAGCACACAATCCAATGACGAATCCAGAGGCAATCCAGACAACAAAAGCAATCCCTGTCGAGAGAAGAAGTATCACCAGAAGAGCCGTGAAAACACCTACAAGGATTTTCGTGATACGTTTGAACCGAGAGGTCCTCACCAAACCATAAAGCCCTACCGGAGACAGGAATATGAGGAAGAGGATAAGTAGCTTCTTATCTTCTTTCCAAGTTCCATCTTTGAGTTTTCCAATAAACGTCCTGTCCGGTTTCTGTTCGGAAGAAGGGGGAGGTTGCCGAATCTCATCAGGTTCACCGGGGGCTGAGTATCTGTTGTCGAGATCGGATTGGCTTATGAATCCCTTCTCTATTAATTTGGTAAATAATCTGGGAAGTTGCTGTTGAGTCAGCCCGTACTCTTCCATTAGTTGGTCATCGGCAAGACCAGCCTTCACGTCATCAGAGAGTTCCTTGGGGGAAATCTTCCTGGGTGACGGAGGTTGAGGAGTACCACCGGGGGGAGAATTCCGGCTTTCGAGAGTAGGCTTATCCACCAGTCCGGCATTTAGGAGCTTCTGGAAGAGGCTTTGGAGTCCTCGTTCGGAAACCCCATATCTCGCCATGAGATCAGAGTCCGACAAACCTCTCTTAAGATCACCAACAACCGCTTTGGCGCTGATCCTGGGTTTGGGCATTTTCACACTCCGGTATATCTCTCAGGGAACCAACCCGGTTCCATCCATCCAGCACATCCATCAGCTCACTCCCTCATCTTGATGGTAAGTTTTTCAAATTCCTTCTTCATTTCCGTATTTGAGAACACCACGAGATCAGGTACTTGGAGTCGCGATAATGACTTGTAGAAGGAGTCAGCCTTTCTGATCAGACTGATCAGTATGTGGGCGTTTGTTACTGTTTCGTAGGTATT
>CAZGNL010000010.1:4561-57608 GCA_964527475.1 uncultured Syntrophaceae bacterium | reverse complement strand
AATGATGCTGCTCGTGGATTTCGTGGATCATGCCACCCAGCAACGCATTACGGCTGTTATCCAAAGCGGATGCTTGCGGCAGTACACTCTGGCCTCATTTCTTGGCTCAACCCCAGGATGCCTTGGAGCGTTCATGAACGTGAGTCTCTATGTCCACGGCATCATTTCCTTCGGAGCCATCGTCGGCGGAATGATCGCCACTTCCGGGGACGAGGCTTTTGTCATGCTTGTTCAGTTTCCGCGGACTGCCCTGGTTCTCTTTGCCTTGCTGTTTGCTTGCGGCGTGATCTTTGCCTGGGTCGCTGACAAGCTAGTTCTGGTTTTTCGTCTGACGCCTACAGCTTACTGCACGGATCATCAGTGTGAACAATGTCGATCGGTTCAGGAGCAAGAAGAGGTTTTCAGTGACGCCTTTTCGGCCACGAGCATTCTTGACAATTTCCGCAGGTTATCTTTCGCTCGGTTTCTTCTGATCTCACTGGTGGCCGGCTTGCTCATTCTCCTTATGACCGGAACAATTGGGCCGCCTTCCTGGAATTGGAAACGGGTCGCGTTCACGGCTCTGGCAGCGTTCCAGTGGTTTTATGCTTTTGCCGCCAGAACCACCCAGATCTCCGTCTTCTCAGCCGGGCTATTTTCCAACCGTTGGGTTGTGCTCGGAGTCGCCTCAGCCATTGCCTTGCAGTTGCTGGCCATCTACACGCCGTTCGGGCAGAACGTATTCCACACTGCGCCTCTGACCCTGGGCGACTGGAGTCGCATATTGACAGTCTCCAGCAGCATATTCGTGCTTGATGAGACACTTAAGTTTTTCGGAGTGTACCGGACGGCTACCAAATCCATAGACGCGGTTCCACTCCGGAGACCGGCCTGAAAAGTGTTCACGAGTGAGGCCACATAGGTTGCAGGAAACGTTGCTGCCTTATGCGGTTGGTTCGTCATCTCTAACGACCGCAAATACGCCTTATCCCAATGCGCTTTCCAAGATGTGACTCTGCGGTACAGGAAGTAGGCCACGGAATGTGGCACTCCCGGATCACTCTGGATGGCACTGATTCCCCTACAAAGAGCCTCTTCCGGTTCCTCAAAGGATTTGAATCCGGCGTCTGGCATGGGGCTTCTTCCCCGATTTTTCCCCAACTATTCTCAACCGGCTTCGTTTGCGTTACTCTCAGCGCCTTATGATCTTGGGAGCGGCTTCTTGAAGATCTGCAGCCAGTTGCCGGGCGCTCTCGTATCGCTCGGTAGCACCTTTGGAAAATCGGAGCAGAATGGAATTGAGCACATCGTCGATGTAAGGGTACAAGAGTTTGAGATTGCAAGCTGATTGGGAAAAACGCTTTGCATATCTTCCGGTTTTAATATAGCGGCAATTTCAGGATGTCTTCCGGCCAGATCCGCATAGGCCGTGTAATCCTTTCCCACAACAAAACTCAGAAGTGTCCCCATTTCAAACACATCTCGGATGAGGAGATTCTCCTTTTTCTTGTAATCGTAGTCAAAATCTATACACCGGAACCTCCCCGTGTCTTTCTCCACGTGGATGTGGTCCGGCGTGATGTCCCCGTGGATCTCTCCAAGCTCATGGAGTTCGGCCATGGACCGGAACGCATACACGACACCCTCAAGTAGGGCAGGCAGATGATTGCGGTAATAGGTATCATGATCCGCCTGAATTGATCTCACCACGACATCCAGACTCCTTCCGGGAATGCGGTCGATGACTCTGACATTGTTACCCGCAGCGTCGTATCCATGAAATCCCTGCATGAATCCTTTGTGACCCTTGACCCTTTCCAATATACGGGCCTCCTTTTCAGGATTACGAAGGCAATTGAACTTCAATCCCTCTATACGGCAAGGGAACTCCTCATAAAAGGGGAGTTTCACTATTTTGCGGTCCCCGGTTGCCAGGTCAATACAGGCTTGACCCACGGTTTAGGCTCTCCCTCCAGACCGCATTTCTTCTCTGTTTCTGTACCTTTTACCAGGTATCCCACACCGTTGAGGGGTCGAGGAATGGTTCCCTGGACCGCAAAAAAGACCCTGTATCGTCTCGCTCATGACCCGACGGAGGCAAGACCGGCTTCACGTTGCTGAAGAAGACTCTCCTTCTGGCTCTGAGCGTACCTCACCGAACGCTCCCCGGTCAACCAAGATGTTCTCGTTGGCTCGTCGCCGAACACAGCTTGGTAGTATCGGGCCAAGGGCCTTGCTACTGCACTGGCTGGTAGGACTAAGCCAGCTGAACCCTCGATCTTTGAAGCTAATTCGGCAATGAATCGGAAGCAATCGACGGAAATATGGGTCTTTCGACGGACAAATCCGCATGAATTCTTAACAAAGAGCAGCTTCCGTCGTCTCTGGCATCTGCGCCCGCTCTCTTTAAATCAGGGTGGCTGAGGATGGGATGCCAATCATTCCTGAAAGAGGAAAATCTCGGAACCCGCCTTTCAAATCACTCAATATATATTTCCGTTCTTCGACCAAGTGGGCCCATCCCTCGGCATTTCCGTGTCCCCGTGCAATGCACAAGCCCAGAACCTTTCTCGAAGCTCCCGCACCAACCGGCTCGCAAATTGGCCCTACGCCTAGCAGCTCCCCCTCCAAACCTCCCCCCGTACGTAATTCCGGGAGGTTGTACGGTTCACGGTGAACGGTTACCGTCAGGTCAACCTATTCTGAAAACTCCAACAGATTTCAGACCATTCAATCTGCGTTTTCAGAACATACCTCCGGTCCCGCGGGTTTGGGCAAGCCTCGGTGCAATTGGTAACCATTCACTCACGCGGGGGCACCGGCAGGATGTCATTGCGAGCGCAGCGAAGCAATCTCCTTCTCGCCAGGTATGGAGATTGTTTCGTTGTTTCACTCCTCGCAATGACATGATCGATTAAAATATCTGCCCCGTGAAACTGAATGATTAGTGCAATTGTAGGAAATTGCTTGACTCGCTTTGATCATTGCTATAACTGCTCCACCGAGAACCCTGCCCTGGTTACGAAAGAAGCAAAGGGAGCGGAACCCGTCCATGACAAAGGAAGAAGTCCTTTCCAAGGTGAAGAAGCTCTTTGAACTGTCCAAGTCATCAAATGAAAATGAGGCTGCGCTGGCAGCAGCGAAGGCTCGCGAGTTGCTTTCTCGGCACAATCTTAGGGTGGCAGATCTACCGGCCGATGAAATGACGAATTCTCTTGATGCTGCCGAGACCACGGTAGAGGTGGGCAAAGTCCTGAGAAACTGGGTGAAGGGGCTACTGATATTTGTTGCCCAAGGGTTCGAGTGCGAACACATCATCCGCCGCCGCAATGGAGCCGCTCCAGTCTTGACGTTCATCGGAGTGGACGCGGATGCACAGGTGGCCGCCTACACTTTTCAATTCCTATTTAGGGAACTCAACGGGCTTGTTGACAAAGCCCTCCCTCATCTCAAACGTAAGAACCCGGGCTGGAACGGAGGTTCCTTACGATACGCCTATCTTGACGGTGCTGTCAGGAAGATCGGTGAAAGGCTCAAAGAAGAGACCCGTGAAATCAGAGTGACTGAGAAGAAGATGTGTACAGATCTGGTTGTGGCTAAGGAACAGCTGATTCGGAATTACATGGAGAGCAATTTTGCGAGCATCAGGAGGGAATACGGAAGACGGCGAGCTGTGAGCGTCAATGCTTTTGAGAAGGGATATGCTGATGCCGACAACATCGAGTTGAAAGCCGGAATCCAGAGCAATGACACAGAGCGCCTTCTTGAGACTGCTCATACCATTTCGTGAATATTATTCTAATCCGGGGGGATAACTCGCTCAAAAGCAGGTCTGAAAACGGGGGGGAACACATATCATTCGTGCGAACCGGCCGCGGATCGCGGATCCCGCGTCTCATATAGTCTTCCGCACTCAGTTCTGCGCGAATGCAACTTCATTGGAAGTTCCCCCTCACCCTAACCCTCTCCCGCCAGGGGAGAGGGAAAAGGACTCCCCTCCCTTGACGGGAGGGGCTGGGGGAGGGTGACATCTTCGGCGCGAAGTTCGATGCGGAAGACTATAGAAGGTGTCCGGGGTCCCAAAGGGACTCTTGAATCCCATACACACTGCGACGCAAAAAATAGGTTGTGGATTCCGGCTCCTAGGCGAGCTTGACAAGCCCGGAGGGCTCAGATAGAATAGGCCTGATTGCAAGAGAGGGATAGCCGGAAGAGAATCGCCCTGGGTGCCCTGTCATGATTTTCCACTATGACAGAGACGCGGAGATGTCTCCCGAGGCCCCATCATTTGAACCAACGGCCGAGGTTTTCCCGTTATCCCCTTATAATCACTGCGCGTTGGTGACAAGGCATGCCGCGGGCTATGGGGGCGAAGCCTGTCCTGCCGGCCTCTACCTTACCCGATACCCGATACCCGGGCCGGGCCCATAGAGATCGTCATCAAAATCCTTTCTACACGCAGGGGCTTTGACGAAGGTGCTTCTTTTGGTCCACTGCTTTACAGCCTCCCGGCATTCAACCTAAACTTCGGCCCACTCACTGCCATTCGCCCAATTCTTGGTCGGCAACGGCCGGCTGAGCCCGAAGGGAAAGCTCAACAGGAGGGTTCATGCTATGAAAGTCCTGGTGACCGGTGGTTGCGGATTCCTCGGGTCACATGTTTGCGAATACTACGTCCATCGTGGTGACGAAGTCATATGCCTGGACAATATGACAAAATACGAGTTGAATCGAACGGGATACGCTGCGGATGCGGCAAGGAATTACAGCTGGGACCTGCTTTCCGGCATGGGCGCCAAAATGGTCCGGGAGGATGTCCGCAACCCCGAGGCTGTATTGCACTACTCTTCGGATTGCGATTACATAGTACACACGGCGGCTCAGCCTGCCATGACCATAAGCTGGGAAAACCCCGCGCACGATTTCACCAACAACGTGGTCGGCACGTTCAATATCTTGGAGGCAGCGCGGCGACACAAGATCCCGGTGGCATCCTGCGCTTCCATTCACGTTTACGGCAACCGAATAAACGAAACTCTCAAGGAAACCGATACACGATACGTCCGCGATCCCGCGGCAATAGGCGAGGATCATCCCACTCTGGAAGGGGATCTGTCTCCTCTCCACGCATCCAAGATGGCGGGCGACATCTATGTGCGGACCTACGCAAAGGTATACGGGCTCAAGGCGGCCAGTTTTCGGCTTACCGGCATCTACGGCCCACGGCAGTTCGGAGGCGAGGATCACGGATGGGTTGCCAACTTCGCAATCAGAGCCGTCCAGGGTTGGCCGCTTACGATCTTCGGAACCGGAAAGCAGCTCAGGGACATACTCTATGCCGATGACGTGTGCGCGGCTTTCCAGGCTTTCTATGAGAATCAGGTCCCTGGTGTCTACAACATCGGCGGTGGAGAGCCCTTTGCGATTTCCTTGCTGGAGTGCATTGACGTAATAAAGGAACTAGTCGCCAAGGAACTAACGGTGAAATTTGCCGAAGACCGATATGGAGACCTCCGCTATTTCGTCTGTGACATCCGCAAGGCCGCTGAATTTCTCAAGTGGAAGCCCGTTGTCCCGCCCAGAGACGGCATTAGGAAACTCATCACGTGGATCATGGAAAACCTGAGTCTGTTCAGTCTGAGTTGAATCCTCTCACTTTGGAGGCGATTTCCGGGTCATGAGAACAATATTGATCAATGCCCCGTGGGTCAAGGGGGACCTTTACGGGGTCCGAGCGGGAAGCAGATGGCCTCATCTCGAGGATTGCGGTACCAGCTCGTACATGCCGTTCCCGTTCTTCATGTCGTACGCGGCCGCGGTCCTGGCAAGAGCCGGTAAAGCGGTTGCAGTAATCGACGCGTGCGCGGAACGACTCGATGACAACGCTTGTCTGTCGAGGATAGAAGAGTTCAGACCCGATCTCGTGGTTGTCGAAACTTCAACGCCGTCGATCGAAGTGGATTTGTCCTTTGCTGCACAGGTAAAGGATCGATTACCAGGTGTTTTCACTGCGTTTTGTGGCCCTCACGCTCCGATGATGGAACATGGTTTTCTGGAGAGACACAAAAATGTGGATTTCCTCTTTCGGGGCGAATACGAAATGATACTGCACGACCTCGTAAACGTACTGGAAGACGGCGGTGATCCAGGCTCGATCAAAGGTATTACGCACCGACGACCCGACGGACTGGTTGTGGACAACGGTCCAAGGCCTTTGCTGAAGGATATCGATTCTCTTCCCTGGCCGGCACGAGACCTTTTTCCCATGGAACTGTACGACGACCGGCCGGGTGGGATTCCGTGTCCTTCACTGCAGATGTGGGCCAGCAGGGGATGTCCGTATCAATGTGTCTTCTGCGTGTGGCCACAGGTCATGTACGGCGGCAACACATACCGTGTGAGGAATCCTGCGGACGTGGCCGATGAGATTCAGTATTGCCTGGAACGTTGGCCGTTCAAGTCATTCTATTTTGACGACGATACTTTCAACATAGGAAAATCACGAATAATAGCCCTTTGCGAGGGGATTCGATCCCGAAACATTTCCGTGCCGTGGGGCGCCATGGCCCGGGCCGACCATGCCGATAGAGAAGTCTTGACTGCCATGAAGGCGGCCGGACTTGTTTCCATCAAGTACGGTATGGAATCCGGAGTCCAGGAATTGATCGATGCGAGCGGAAAGAATCTCAAGATCGAGCAGGTTGAAGACGCGGTCAGGATCTCCAAGGAGTTGGGACTGGAAGTGCACTTGACTTTTACGCTGGGCCTTCCGGGCGAAACAAAGGAGACCATAAGACGAACCATAAGAAAGGCCGTGGAGTTGGATCCCTTTTCCGTACAGTTCAGCATTGCGACGCCCTTTCCGGGAACGGTTTACTATGAAACGCTCAAAGAGGATGGGCGCATTCTTTCGGAGAATTGGGAAGATTACAGCGGTTCCACAGGCGCGGTTCACAGGACCGAAGAATTGACGGATAAGGATCTCAACAGGGCGTTGGAATGGGCTTACAGCGCATGGGACCGGCACCGCCTGATGTCGATTCGGCACTGGCCCCGGCTCTCGGGACAGGTCATGGCTCATCCTCTGGGATCGATCTCAAGACTTGTCACGCTTGTCAAGCACCTGCGTGAGCACGGGTAGTCCTTCCCATAAACCGACCAATCGGCTGACAATGACGGCCATTGTGTGATCTCACTGATACTGAAACTGCTCAAGTCTGCAAGATCCATTGACCCTCCGGTAGTATTGATCGTCCTATGTTGGATCGCTTTGTTTCCTGTGCTCTGGGTTTACGCTCGCTTGTTTCCCAGACTTCCGAGCCGAGTGCTCTTTTGGACTAACCAGGGCTTTCAGAAGCCTTCCTCCCGCGTGCGCAGCTACTTCTTTTGCAGAGAATTCCAACGCTTGAGTGGGGACGGAAGGGTCCTGGCCTTTTGGGATGACATTGCCGGGTATCACGGAATTGATGATTACAGGGTTTCGCTGACTCGCCGAACAATATGGACCTTTCGAGCCATGATAACGGCGACGCATAGTCGCTCCGGCGTCATAGTGGCTCAGCGACCTCTTTATGAATTCATGGCCCTGGGATACTTGAAGCTTATGTATCCTTTCGGCCTGTCCATTTGGATCGACATCGATGATTGGATATTCGACACATCTCTGGACGAATCCGAATCAAGCGTCCGTTTTCGGGACCTGCTTCCCATCAACGTCCTTTTTGCGGACGGATGTATCGTGGCGAGCGTTCCATTGGAACAAGAGGCTCGCAAATACTTCGAGCAAGTGGAGATCATACCCACATTCCCCGACGCATCCATGTTTCGCCCCAGTGACCGCGCCGGGCCGGCGATCAAGGGCCGACACATAGTATTCTCATGGGCCGGCACTTTTTGGATGGAACATGTCCTGGAAGACATACTGTTTCTGGTGAAGGCCCTGGATTTATTGAATGATGAGCGCGTTGTTCTCGAAGTGGCAGGGGGCGGCGACTACCTGGATCCGGTGCGCAGGGAAGTCTCCGGGATTCCGAAAAGCCTGAACGTTTCATTTCCGGGATGGATAGATCCGAAACAGGTGCCGGAATACATGGCAGGCATCGATGTCGGGCTTCACTGTTTGAGCCGGCATAATGATTTTACCGTTTCAAAGAGCCCTACCAAGCTCTTCGAGTATATGGCCAGCGCAAAACCGACTGTGTGTACCGATTACGGAGAACCCCGAAGATTCATCGAGCATGGTGTGACAGGGTTCCTCGCCGAGGGCACGGAGGATTTCGCGAAGTATTGCTCAATTCTGGTAAATGACCCTGAACTAAGGGACGCGATGGGTCAGAGAGCCAGAAAAAGGATTGAAGAAGAATACAACATCTCCGAAGGTGTCAAATCGCTCCGAGAAATCCTATTCCGGAATTGATTCCGTGGTCTCAACCCTTCACGGACAAGAGAGGGTGTGATCTTCCCGAGGCCGGCAATCCGTTTCAAGACACGCGTTCGGAAGATATTACCAATTTTCAACCAAAGCCCGACAAGCGCCAAGAAATGAATTACAATCCAGGCACATGGAGCGAGACCACATGATGAACGCCAATGGGAAGTCCGCAGCACATCCCAAGTTCTTGATTAGAAGAGGACAGGTCTTTTCGATCGACGATCCCGCGCCGCCTTGGAGAAAGAACCTGCAGTTTGGAGACGTCAACACGGATTGGACGAAGATCGACAACGAGCGGCTTTCGGATGAGGTCAAGGACAATCTTAAGAAAGTGGCTGAGATTGGCTCACACAAATGGTGGATGTCGCTGCTTCCCGGGGGGGTCTACGCCACGACCAAAATGTTCGGCGGCGACTATTTGCTGCGGATGGGCTGGAACATGTTTTCCGCGTATTCCAGGACTACGGGTTTCCTGCTAAGAGAATATGGCCTCCAGGCCGCGGCAAAATTCGTAGGCGCCAAAGTCCTGGTCCCTGTGGGTGAGGGCGCGGGAGCAGCGGCCTATTTTGTCGTTGGACCACTGATCAGAAAATACCCACACTTGGCCCCGAAACCGCGATGGTTGGAGATAGAGGTGACGACGATCTGCAACAAACGCTGCACGTTTTGCGAACACACACACTGGGGTCGGACCCAGGAGGCCAAACATCTTTGGATCGACGAGTATAGGCACATTTTGGATCAAGCAAACCTGACGTGGGTCCACACAACCGGCGAGGGAAGCTCGTTCCTCAATCCCGATTTTTACAGGATCCTGGCTGAGAATAGAAAGCGCAACATTCCTCATTACTTTGTGGATCACTTTGACGACGTTACCGAGCAGGATATGGATCGGATTCTCTCTTGCGATGTCTCCGGCATTTACATCTCTATAGACGGGGCTTCTGCGGAAACCTACAATCCGGTGCGCATTGGATGCGATTTCGATAGGGTAGTGGGCAATGTTCGAAAGTTCATTGATATGAAGATGAATCGGCGTCTGCACCTGCCTGAACTGAATTTCCGCATGGTTGTCACCAACGAGAACGTGCATGAAATGCCGGACTTCGTGGAACTCGTGAAGAGCTTCGGTGGAAAACGAGAGCTTGGCGGAGGCGCGCGATTGGACTTTGTGGGCGTGCTCAACTTTGATGAGAATGAGCAGAAATTCGCGGATACGATTCCCTATGCGATCTACAGAGAAACCATTGAAAAGGCACGGGCCTGTGAATTCAACGTGCTCTTGAGCCACATCGAGCCCTCACAGAATCCACCCTCATCACAGTGCATATGTTGGCTTGAACCCTATGTTCTCATGGGGGGCGACCTAATCCCCTGCTGCACGGTGCTCATGAGCAACAACAGAGAATACTTGCACTCTTGCGCGTTCGGAAACCTCTTCAACCAGAGTCTTGACGAAGTGTGGAACAGCGAACGATATCGGGAGTTCCGGCGGATAATTACCGACGATTCGAAACCCGTTCCAGGTTTCTGCGTAAATTGCAGAGGCTACGACACATCGGTTCGAGCCCGGGAGAACGGAATCCGATGGGATCTGTAGCTCGGACACTGATCGGGGATCCCTCCTTGTCCGGAAGAAGTAGAGCAATCAATGGATAGCCTGCACGCGTATTTGAAAGATCTGTCCGATCAGTTTTCTGAAAATGGAAGCATTTCCACCGCGGAAGCGACGGGAATCGACTCAGACAAGCTTCTGGAGATCGCAGTGACGCAGGACGCCGCTGACCCAGTGGTTCGGGGAGCGCTGATCCATCTCGTGATCTTTGACAATGCGGAATCTCGCCAAAATGTGAAAAAGGTCCTTCAAAAGGGAGACGGTGAAAAGCTCCGGCGCGCTATCGTAGATCTTCTGACCACACACGGATCAATGGATCACGTTGATACCTTCATCTATATGATCGAGAAGGGAAGCATGCTCCACAGAAAATCATTATTGACGTCCTTGGCCGAAACAGCAGATCGGGCAGACCCGAGAATGCTGAACCTGTTGCATCGGTTCTTACTGTACGGTGATCAGCACAGCCGTTTGATCGCGGCGCAAGAGGTCAAGGACCTGGGAAATTCTGAGTTCAATGAGGACCTCATTTACCTGCTTCAAAAAGAGGGGGCGGAGCCGGTCCGCTTGGCAGTTGTGGATGCGCTGAAAGCACTGCATGATCCGAAGAGCAGCGAGCCTTTGCAGTTCGTTGCGGAAAACGACAGACTCGCATCTGTTCGGAATGCCGCCGCCGAAGCTTTGACGGCCATTTCTATCGCAGACGAGCAGGGCGCGGCCTGACATCGGATTGCCTACTCGCGCCTGCCTCGCCCGATTCCGAAACCGGAAGGATTGACAGGATTTGTCGGGCCTTCTGATGCATGATAACGGCATGAGACATGGGAAATACAGTGAGAACGATTCTAGTCAACCCACCCTGGGGTAAGGGTGATCTATACGGGGTCCGAGCCGGAAGCAGATGGCCTCATCTCGAAGATTGCAATACGAGCTCGTATATGCCGTTTCCGTTCTTTATGGCGTATGCGGCCGGCGTGCTCGAACGAGCAGGAAAAGAGGTCGCGGTTGTCGACGCGTGCGCCGAGAGGCTGGATGACGAAACCTGCCTCGGAAGGATAGGGCGGTTCGGACCCGCTCTGATAGTGATTGAGGTCTCAACCCCCACGGTGGATATAGATCTGTCCTTTGCCGAAAAAGTGAAGGAGAGATTCCCGAATGTCCCGACTGCCTTCTGTGGCCCTCACGCTCCGATGATGGAACATGGTTTTCTGGAGAGACACAAAAATGTGGATTTCCTCTTTCGGGGCGAATACGAAATGATACTGCACGACCTCGTAAACGTACTGGAAGACGGCGGTGATCCAGGCTCGATCAAAGGTATTACGCACCGACGACCCGACGGACTGGTTGTGGACAACGGTCCAAGGCCTTTGCTGAAGGATATCGATTCTCTTCCCTGGCCGGCACGAGACCTTTTTCCCATGGAACTGTACGACGACCGGCCGGGTGGGATTCCGTGTCCTTCACTGCAGATGTGGGCCAGCAGGGGATGTCCGTATCAATGTGTCTTCTGCGTGTGGCCACAGGTCATGTACGGCGGCAACACATACCGTGTGAGGAATCCTGCGGACGTGGCCGATGAGATTCAGTATTGCCTGGAACGTTGGCCGTTCAAGTCATTCTATTTTGACGACGATACTTTCAACATAGGAAAATCACGAATAATAGCCCTTTGCGAGGGGATTCGATCCCGAAACATTTCCGTGCCGTGGGGCGCCATGGCCCGGGCCGACCATGCCGATAGAGAAGTCTTGACTGCCATGAAGGCGGCCGGACTTGTTTCCATCAAGTACGGTATGGAATCCGGAGTCCAGGAATTGATCGATGCGAGCGGAAAGAATCTCAAGATCGAGCAGGTTGAAGACGCGGTCAGGATCTCCAAGGAGTTGGGACTGGAAGTGCACTTGACTTTTACGCTGGGCCTTCCGGGCGAAACAAAGGAGACCATAAGACGAACCATAAGAAAGGCCGTGGAGTTGGATCCCTTTTCCGTACAGTTCAGCATTGCGACGCCCTTTCCGGGAACGGTTTACTATGAAACGCTCAAAGAGGATGGGCGCATTCTTTCGGAGAATTGGGAAGATTACAGCGGTTCCACAGGCGCTGTTCACCGAACCGAAGCATTAACCGACGAGGACCTCAATCAAGCTCTGATGGACGCCCTAAGTGCATGGACATGGCACAGTTTGGGATCGCCCTGTAACTGGCCGAGCATGATCCGGAGGGCGGTCGGGCATCCGAAGACCTACGTTCGCGGCCTCTTTAGGTTGTTCGGATACCTGCTCCGACGTCGATAGCGACGACACGCGGCCTCCGATTGCCGAGTGCAAATTCTGATCACAAAACCAGGAAAAGCGGTAAGATTCAAGGACGCAGTAAATTGTGGGCAGTTGGTTCAAGGGCTTTGAAGTCCTTGAACTCGTTTGATGTTTTGTTTGTCATCATTATGGTCGGATGGATCGTTTCGTTTCCCCTGCTGTGGATTTACGCGCGACTGTTCCCGAGAATCTCCGACAGGGTGCTGTTCTGGACCAATCAGGGCTTCAACCTCGCGCCCGCTCGCGTGAGGAGCTATTTCTTTTGCAGAGAATTTCAGCGCATCGGGGGCGACGCGAACGTGCTGTCGCTGTGGGAAGACCTGGCCGGGTACAAGGGCCTAGCTGATCTGAAGATGTCGAGAGGACGCCGCACGATCCTGATTTTCCGCGCGATGCTTGCTGCGATCCACAATCGAGCCGGAATAGTTATAGCTCAAGTCCCGTTGTACGATATTGTAGCGCTTGCATATCTCAAGATCTTGTATCCGCTGGGTCTTACGATCTGGACTGATTTTGACGATTGGCTGTTCGACACATCCATGGACGGGGCCGGGGCCGGCGTCAATCTGCGTGACATCATTCCGCTGCACCGCGCTTCGGCAAAGGGATGTATTGTTTCGAGCCTTTTGCTCCAGAGTGAGATGCGAAAGCATTTCAGACGAGTTGAGATTATCCCCACCTTCCCTGACGCGGCTTTATTTCATCCCGGGGATAATTCGCGCGAGCGGAATCGAAACGATACGGTAGTATTCTCCTGGACAGGGACATTCCTGACCGAGCACAATGTGGAGGACGTGCTCTTCCTGGCAAAGGTCCTGGATTCTCTGAACGATGAACGAGTGCTGTTTCAGGTGGCGGGAGACGGCCATTATCGCGAACAGGCCAAAAGGGGCGCTTCCGAACTGGCCGAGGACCTGTCCGTTTCCTTCATGGGCTGGATCGACCCGGAATCGATGCCGGATTACCTGGCCACAATAGACGTGGGTCTTTACTGTCTCATCAGCCGAACCAGTTACACGGCTTCAAAAAGTCCGACCAAGTTGTTCGAATACATGGCCTGCGCAAAGCCGACAGTATCGACCAATTACGGGGAAGCGGCGCGCTTTGTCGATCACGGCGAAACGGGATTCCTGGCTTCCGATTTTGAGGATTTTGCACAGTGTTGCTCCCGACTTCTCGATGATCCCGAACTGCGGGAAAACATGGGAAGAAAGGCCAGGGCCAAAATCGAGGACGAATACAATATCCGATCCGGGGTCCGGAAGCTCAAGGAGATCGTTCTCAGTTGACCGCGCGGGCAACTATTAACATGTCCGGTCTCGAAACGTATGAGAGCCGGAATTCCTTCGTGTCTTGGCGGTCACAGTTCTTCGCGGCGAGCTCATATTCACAGTGAACGATTACCTGACGATCTGATGGTAAAGAGCGTGCGGATATATGGATTGAGAGCGACTCCCGAAAAGGACTTGGCGATCTGAAAATCATTCATGTCACAAACTATTTCAGGGATTCGCATCAGCATGTGGGTGGCGCTGAGCAGGCCTGTTTCAGAACCGCAATACTTGCACAGGCTAACGGGTATTCCAACTCAATCGTGACGACGAGGCCTGACAACATCTCTCGCCCTGCATTTCCCGCACGATCAGTCCCGATCGTCGAAAACTACCTCCCCGCCGCTCTGAGAAGATATGTGGAAGCGGTCAAGTGGTATTCAGTGCAGTTTGATCCTCTGGCCACACGCGCTTTTCGCAGAATTCTGAGACAGGAAGACCCGGACGTTATCCACTTTCACAATTTTCAGTTTCTCACGTTGAGTCTCATTGGCGCAGCCAAGGAATCAGGCAAAGGGACTATTGCTTCAATCTATGACTATTGGCTCTTCTGCCCGACGGTGATGCTTGTCAATCCGGACAGGACCTTCTGTGAGAGGGCCCACGGGCCCTGGTGTGTAGATTGCCTGCCGCCCATGTTCCGGGTGTTTCAGAAGCTTCTCTTGTCCGTCCGGAGGCGAGTGTTTGATCGGTACATGGCAATGCTGGACGGCTTCCACGTCTTGTCCGATCATTCGCGCAGTGTGCTTGAAGGCTACGGGATTCCCCGCAAGAAGATCCACGTGGCGCCGTTGACACTTCCTCTGGAATTCAGGAAGACAGGCGATTCCGACGAGCCCGGAGATCCGCACATGATCCTGTTTGCCGGATGGCTCAATGAGCGGAAAGGTCTTCATCGACTGCTCCAGGCCATGCCGCTGGTGCTGAAAGAGCATCCGAAAGCTCATTTGACGGCAATTGGGGGAAACGTAAGATTCGGATATGAATACGAAAAGAAGCTCAGTGAAATCATGGACGCGGCCGGATTCAGGGATCGGGTCAGATTCACGGGACATCTCCCGCCGTCCGAAATAAAGGAACATATCGAGAAGGCGGCCGTTGTGGTGATACCGGAGCAATATGAAAACATGTCGCCGTTACTCATGATAGAAACCATGTCGCTTGCTAAACCGGTAGTTATCAGCAGGGTAGGGGGAGTCCCCGAGTTCATTGAGCACGGCGTTTCAGGATGGATGGCCGATCCTCTTGATGCGGTAGACTTCGCGGACAAGATCCTCAAGGTCCTGGAAGATCAGGATCGGGCCAATGCAATGGGCCTGGAGGCGAGACAGAGGATCATGAAGAAATGCGACGATTCGGTAATCTGGGAAAAAACCAGGGCCATGTACGAAAGCGTAGCCACATAAGAATACGGGAGAAATCCGCCTCGTGAAAGCGCTCATTTTGGCCGGCGGCCGCGGAAAACGCATGGAAGATCTCTCCGATCATGAGAACAAATGCATGCTTACCATCCATGGCAAACGCCTCATAGAATACAGTCTCGAGAATGCCGCGAGAATGGAGGAGATTGGAGAAGTTGTAATAGTCGTGGGCTACAGGGCCGAGAGCATCATCAACACGTTCGGAACCAGCTATAAAGGCAAGAGGGTATCCTACGTCATCCAGAAGGAACAGAGAGGTCTGGTGCATGCAATGGAATGCGCTCGTGGCTGTATCGACGCGGAGGACTTCTTCCTCTTTCTGGCGGATGAAGTGATTCTGGGCGGCCGTCATCGGGCCATGCTCGATCTGTTTCAAAGAGAAAAGCTGTTCTGTGTTTGCGGAGTATTTCCTCAGCCGGACCTCAACATGATCAGCCGGACCTATTCGCTGATCTGCGGGCCCGACGAAAGAATCTACCGGCTCATCGAGAAGCCGCGAAAGCCATTCAATCCACTCATGGGAACCGGCAACATCCTGTTCCGCGGATCGATCTTCGACTACCTGGAATTGACTCCCATCAATCCCAGCAGAGGTGAGAAGGAGCTTCCGGACCTCATACAGTGCGCCATTGACGATGGCGAAATCGTCAAGCTCTTCGAGGTCTGTGAGCACTACATCAATGTGAACAGCACCAAGGAGTGGCGCATGGTAGAGAACCATTGGCCCACAGACATATCGAACCTATGACCGCACCCAACAAAATGCGAGAAGATACTGAGTCGCCACGTGCAGGCGACACGACCGAGCAGCGGCCCACAATAATCGAACCCTCACATGGTCTCGCTCTGCCTCGGTGGCGGGATTTGTGGAGCTACCGAGACCTCTTCTTCCTCTTGATCTGGCGAGACATCCTGGTCCGTTACAAGCAAACGATTCTTGGAGCGGCTTGGGCCGTGCTTCAGCCTCTGAGTGCGATGTTGATATTCACCGTGGTATTCGGGCGTCTGGCCCGTCTTCCATCCGACGGCCTGCCGTATGCGGTCTTCGTTTATTCGGCCCTACTGCTGTGGACTTTTTTTTCCCAGTCGCTCAGCCAGTCCGCGCAGAGTCTCATTGCCAATGAAAGGCTTGTGACAAAGATTTACTTCCCTCGAGTGATGATGCCTTTGGCTCCGATTGTTGCGTCTCTGCTGGACCTGGCCATCGGCTGCTGTTTGCTCTTCATCCTGTTGCCGTACTATGACGTGGGATTATCCGCGAACGTTTGGGCGGCGCCCATTATGGTGACCCTTGCTGTGATGTCGGCCATGGGCGCGGGAATATGGCTTTCCGCGCTGAACGTCAAATACCGTGATGTCCGCTACGTGGTACCCTTTCTGGTTCAAGTGTGGATGTTCGCAAGTCCTGTTGTGTACTCGGCGAGCATGATGCCGGAGAAATGGAGAATCCTCTACAGTATCAACCCTATGGTGGGCGCCATCGAGGGATTCCGGTGGTCCCTCCTGGGAACCGGCGTCAATCCATGGCCTTTGGTGGCGACGAGCGCTGCATCCGGCGCACTCATCTTGGTGCTTGGCCTTATCTACTTTCAGAAAACCGAGGAGAACTTCGCGGATCTCATTTGATCCGGAATCAGGTCTGGACGAGAAGAAAAGCAGAGCAACATAGCAATGGGAAACATAGCAATCACAGCCGATGGATTGAGCAAACGATATCGCATCGGTAGCAAGAAAGCGCACCACGATACGCTCCGGGACAAGATTGTCGATTCCGTGCGTGCCCCGTTGAGGCGACTAGGTCGTCTGAGCGGTAAGGATGGGGCCGATCAGGAGATGATCTGGGCGCTCAAGGACGTGTCGTTTGAAGTCCAGCGGGGAGAAGTGCTGGGAATCATCGGCAGAAACGGTGCAGGAAAGAGCACGCTCCTGAAGATACTTTCCCGCATCACCAGGCCGACTTCCGGCAGAGCCAAGATCTACGGCCGAGTCGGCAGCCTGCTGGAGGTCGGGACCGGATTTCATCCTGAACTGACGGGAAGAGAGAACATCTTCCTCAACGGAGCGGTGCTCGGCATGAGAAAAGCTGAGATCAAGGAGCGATTCGACGAGATTGTGGATTTCTCCGGAATTGAGCAGTTCCTTGACACTCCAGTCAAACGCTATTCCAGCGGCATGTACGTTCGGCTGGCATTTGCCGTGGCTGCACACCTGGAACCTGAAATACTCCTGGTTGATGAAGTGCTGGCTGTCGGCGACGCCGAGTTCCAAAGGAAGTGCCTTGGGAAGATGGAGCATGTTGCCCAGGGAGGGCGAACGGTATTGTTTGTCAGTCACAGCATGGAGGCCATTCAAAGGCTGTGCAAAGAATGCTTGTGGGTTGGCGGGGGAGGAATTGTAGCACGTGGGGAATCGACTGAAGTTGTCTCCCAGTATCTCAATGGAAGCACACCTGAGGCCGGGCTTGTGGAATGGCCCTCAGGAACGGCCAATCCCTACGTGAAAGAACTTCGATTGATGGCGATTGCAACAAGGGACCAGCGAGGCTTACAAAGAAGTGTCTTCCTCGGCTCAGAACCGATCTCTATTGAGTTGGATTATGTGGTGCTGGAACAACTCCCTTATCTCAGAGCGGGTTTCGTGCTGCTGTCTCCGGGTGGAACCTGGATTTTTGAAGCATACGATTCCGATAGCGATCCAAAGCCGCTGCCCAGGTATCCGGGACGGTATGTTGCCCGCTGTCGCATTCCTGGTGGTCTACTCAATACGGGTCGCTACATATTGACCGTGAATATCGGGATGCCTGGAATCAAGAATCTAGTGCTGCTCCCAGGTGTTACCTCGTTCCGGATCGAACACGATCCACTTACGGACTCGCTCATGAATGTCGCTCGGCGGGGGGTGATCAAACCGTCTTTGGCCTGGGACAGGAGGGATCTGGAAAATGACCCTGACTAGTCGTTCCCGGATCGTGGTCCATCGCCTGATGAACCGGTTTTTGGGAACAAACAAACCGCTACACCGGATTCTTCCCGATGACATTTTCCTGTGTTCTTTTCCGCGTTCAGGAAACACGTGGATACGGCTGATGTTGGCATATTACCTCTCACCTGACAAGAAATGCGACCCGAGATCGGTTCACGCTATTATCCCTGACGTGCATTCCGGGGATATTGATACACTGACCGAAGTGCCCAGGCCGAGAATAATCAAGAGCCATTTTACTCCAATCCATGAATATCCCCGTATCATTTACCTTGTTAGAGATGGTCGTGATGTGTGCGTGTCGTACTACGACTTGTGCATCAAGAAATACGGATACAAAGCTGACTTCGAGGATTTCGTCAAGGACCTGTGCGCAGGGCGGTTGTTTCCGTCACCTTGGCATATCCACGTCATGGAATGGCTTCAGAAAAGTGATACCAAGCCGCTTCTCTTTGTGCGGTATGAGGACATCCTCGTCGATCCCGCGGGGGAACTTGCCAAGATGCTGAGATTCGCGGGTTACGAAACGGACGGTGAGAAGCTGAAATCTGCTGTGGAGAATACACGGTTGGAAACGATTTGGAGCCAAATTCGTGCCACCCCGGAGAATCAAGCAGTCGGGTTCGCGGGTGGTGTGAGCGGGAAGGCTGGCAAATGGCGAGAAGTGTTCTCGGACAGCCTGCATTCGTTCTTTCTGGATGTATCGGGAAGAGCTTTGAAACGGTGCGGATATGTATAGGCTACGCTGGGTCAAATCAGCGGATGGCGACAAGCGTAAAGGTGTGGACGCCGGTATCGCTTTCAGGAGCGCAACCAAGAACCGACATGATTCCTCGGACCGGGGTAGGAGACGCTGGCCATGAGCACACGAAGTTCCCTACCTTGCGTTTTCAAGACTGAACTCACTCGCTTGAGGATATGTCTCCTGAAATGGGTGTAGAGATCTTTCCGGGACGTTTCAAGCATATGGACCAAGACAATGTCGGGCCGCGTTCCATGGTGGAGACCTATGGTTGGGCGTCCCGTGAAATCAGTGAACGAGACGGAATGTCCCCCAATGCTTCCGTCCAGAAACGAGGTTTCCAATGAACGTCCTGTTCATTGATACGCCTTCTCTATCGGGCTGTGCCCATGAAGACGGAGGCGTGGGCCTGCCGGCCCCCAACATGGGAATCATGTATATGGCGGCTTGCTTGAAAGAACGGGCCAAGGCAACAGTCAAGGTATTGGATTTACTTGCAGCAAATCTGAGCTTCGAGGACCTGGGTGATGAGATTCGGCGGTTCAATCCCGATCTCGTTGGGATCACCTCGAAGACCTTTAACGTCCTCGCCGCGTATGAGATAGCGGCGCTAGCGAAGCGGACATGTCCCAATGCCTTTGTATTGTTGGGCGGCGCCCACGCCACGGCCCTGCCTGAATTCACGTTGGATGAATGCAGGTACCTGGATGCTGTGGCGTTGGGCGAAGGCGAGCACACCATCATGGAAGTCCATGAGCGATTGGCGTGTGGCTACACCGCCAGTGAGGACGTGTTTCAGGGGGTTGACGGAATCGTGTGGCGGGAGGCATCCGGGGGAGTCACAGACAACGGCCCGAGGGGACCAATAACTGACCTGGATTCTCTTCCTTTTCCTGATTTGTCCTTGGTCGATTACCGAACTTATACGAAATTGTATAACGCTGAGAATCACAAATTTCAGCCTGTGTACTCAGTGTTTGCCTCCAGGGGATGCCCGTTCAATTGCACGTTCTGCATGCCGTTGCTCACGAGACGGTATCGAGTGAGAGAGGTGGAGAGCGTTATTGAGGAAGTAGAACTGCTGCACCACAATCATGGTGCTCGAAGGATCTACTTTGAGGACAGTCTCTTCGGTGCCAGCAAGGCCTGGTTTGAGAGATTCTGTGAGCTATTCATGAAACGCGGCTTACACAAGAAGGTTCATTGGGGTTTTGAGACGCGAATTGATACATCGGCTGAGGCGTCGTTCAAACTGGCGAAGGCCGCTGGCTGCATCTATACATTCTTCGGCGTCGAATCAGGCTGTGAACATGTACTTGAGAAAGCTCGCAAGAATTACCAACGAGAGGATATCATCCGAAGAACGGAAGCGGCAAGAGCCGCAGGAATAGCTCAAGTTCATGTGAGCATAATTCTGGGATTGCCCTACGAGACAAAACAGACGATTGAAGAGACCTTCAGGCTTCTGGACGAGATCCCATACCATTGGGCTCATATCCATTTGCTCGACGTCTATCCCGGGACACAGGTTTTCGAGATGGCGGACAGAGGCGAAGGTGGATTGCGGTGGATTGAGGGCAAACGGATGAACTGGGACGCCTATGCGAGGGGGACCCCCATGGTCGAGGTGAACGACCTCAATGCGGAGGATCTGACGAACGCCCGGGCAAAGGCCATAGCCATCAGATCAGAGGTTTCGAACAAGAGTCGTGGATTCAGATTCCGTAGAAGCGTGGCCAGAGCGATTGACCTCGCGAAGACGGACCGGGCCCAGTTTAGAAAGAATCTGAAGTCCGCCATTCGCGACACGTTCTCGGGTTTCCGATCAAAGATATGGAACAGGTGGGCGGGAATGCTGTAGGGCGCCTCAATGGCCAGAAGAAAGACGACCACAGTGAGGCGCGCAGAGACTTCCGCACCGGAGTAAACATCGGCTGGTTTGGAGGACAAGACACATCATCCATGGTTTCGCGATTTCTGCATGTCTTGATCCGCGCGGCCGGCGCGACTGATTGATTTTCTCCAGCCTATTGATGTTGCAAGCTTCGCGGAAATTCTCAGTCGGAAATGGCTCCTTCGTCCTGCGGCCGCATGTGGGAAAAGTGAAAGTTGTTTTCTGCCGGTACCAAGGAGTCGGGTCGGCGACGAGATCCTCGACCGAGAACTGCCGCACGAATCAGAGGACTACGAAGGAATAGGACCAGTATGCAAACCAATGATCTCCGCGGCACTCGCCGTCAGGCCTGTGTCAAAGAAAACCCGTATCGGCATGGCTTCCGCGGGGATCACGGCGAAGCACCGCGGACAGAGGCTCCGGTAGTGCATTACGGGCAGGGCCAAGTGTCCTGCCTTTCCCCCCCACAACCTCACATCCAGCGGCCCAAGAGCGATAAACTCCAGGGGGGCAAGTCCCCCGGTGTTACCGACATGCAATGGCGACGAACCAGAAAAGTGTGAAGTACCAGATGACGGGGCAACAAAGAAAGGAGAAGTCCAATGACGACTGGTCTGCAATCGTCAACGGGTGGCAGGAAGCGGCGCGTGATGATTCTGGGTGCTGACGGCTATTTGGGTTGGCCGACAGGACTTCACTTCTGCGCGCGTGGGCATGATGTCATGCTCATCGACAACTATGCGAGGAGAGCATGGGATCTTGAGTTCAGCACGGACACGCTGGTCCCCATCCTCACGCTTGAAGAGCGAGTAGCGGCATGGCACGAGATCTCGGGCCGGATCATGAACTTTGCCGTCGGAGACATCTGCGACTACCATTTCCTTTACGAGGCGTTTAAAGACTTCAAGCCGGATGTAATAATTCATTACGGAGAGCAACGCTGCGCCCCCTTCTCCATGGTCGACCGTGAACACGCCGTCATGACGCAGATAAACAACGTGCAAGGAACACTCAACATTCTCTATGCCATGAAAGATCTGACACCTCACGCGCATTTGGTCAAACTTGGCACAATGGGCGAGTATGGAACCCCAAACATAGACATTGAAGAGGGCTACATAGAGATCACGCACAAAGGGCGCACAGACGTGCTACCCTATCCGAAACAACCCGGGTCCTTCTATCATCTGTCCAAAGTCCATGACAGTCACAATATTATGTTCTGTTGCCGAATCTGGGGATTGAGAGCAACCGATCTCAATCAAGGAGTCGTCTACGGACTGGCCACCGAAGAAACCGTACGTGATCCCGCACTCGCGACCCGGTTCGATTATGACGGTATCTGGGGCACGTGTCTCAATAGGTACTGTGTGCAAGCTCTTATAGGGCATCCTCTCACCGTGTATGGGCGCGGCGGACAGACCAGAGGTTTCCTCAACATCCGTGACACACTGGCTTGTGTGGAACTGGCTGTTCTGAACCCGGCCGACCCTGGAGAGTTTCGAGTATTCAACCAATTCACTGAGCAGTTCTCAGTGCTGCAGCTGGCTCAGATGGTAAACGAAGTAGCCGGTAAAATGGGATTGAAGACCGGGATCCAAAACCTGGAAAACCCCAGGATCGAAAGCGAGGATCATTATTACAATGCCAAGCATACCAGCTTGATCGACCTGGGACTCAGACCACATCTTCTTTCGAGTGAGACCCTGGAGAACATGATCAGCTTCATCAGCAACTACAAAGAGAGAGTGTGCCCCGAGAAAATCTTACCCTGGGTGAAGTGGGGTGAAACGAGAAACCGGCCGGCGGCTGCTCCACATCGTATCCAACCAGGCTCGCGTGTCGTGTAAACTGTTTCTTAGGATGCCAACGGCACTTCCCCTATCTTCCCGGGGATTGGCCAACAACAAACTCCGGCTCCTGCGGCCGGCAATGTCTCTTCCTTCCCTGGCGTGCCCTTGGGATGCGGCCCTTTGAGTGAGGAAAAGAGTTGAGGGTTCTGCTGGTCAGCACCAATGATATTCGAGGAGGAGCCGCCTTGGCTTCTTATCGATTGCATACGGGACTGCGGTCTCTGGGAATAGACTCGCGAATGCTTGTACAGTATAAGACCGGCCAGGACAGTACTGTCATCTGCAGTGCCAATGGACTAGTCAACAGATGGCGAGCTCGCTATGAGAATATGGACCATCTCCCCCTGAGGCTCTATCGCGATCGTGAGCGGGTCATGATGAGTCTTGGCTGGCTAAGCAATGATATAGCCCGTCAGGTGGAAGCACAGAAACCAGACCTGATTCACCTTCACTGGATAAATGCCGGTTTTGTCCCCGTCAAGGCCTTGTCTCAGTTTCATCGCCCTCTTGTTTGGAGATTCGCAGATTTCTGGCCTTTTACCGGAGGGTGCCACTATCCGAAGTCCTGCCTTCGGTTCCAAGGATCTTGTGGTTCTTGTCCTATGCTGTTGTCAAGACGAGAATGGGACGTGACACGATGGACATGGAATAGAAAGAAGAAGTCCTGGGCCGGAATTGACATTACCGGCGTGACCGCCAGCCGGTGGCTTGCCGATTGTGCGGCCTCAAGTTCTCTCTTCGCCGACCGACGAATGAAAGTGATTCCCCCTGGACTGAACACCACAATCTATAAGCCTCTGGACCAGCGCTGGGCACGCATCGCCACCAATCTGCCCCTGGACAAGAAGATCATTATGATGGGGGCGTGGATGAGCACCACTGACAAGAGGAAAGGTTTGCACCTGCTTCAGCCGACCTTACGCAAACTGGCATCAAATGGCTGGAAGGAGAAGGCGCAACTCGTTGTTTTTGGCGCCTCGGAGCCTGACGATCCACCCGGCTTCGGTATGTCGGTACGATATCTTGGATACGTGACCGATGACGTGAGCCTGGCGTTGTACTATTCCGCAGCGGATGTGTTCGTGGCCCCCTCTACACAGGAATCCTTTGGCCAAACTCTGGCCGAGGCGCTGGCCTGTGGCACGCCCTGTGTGGCTTTCCATGTATCAGGAATTCCAGAGGTGGTTGATCACAACCGCACGGGGTACCTGGCCAAGCCATTTGACACTGACGATTTGGCGCACGGTATCGAATGGATTTTGGAAGACGCCGACAGACGACATTGGCTCTCCGTAGAGGCGAGGAAGAGGGCTGAAGAACACTTGAGCACAGAGACGTATGCCGCTCGCTATGCCGACCTCTTTGAGGAGATTCTGCGATCTCAAGCGTGATCTTAAAATCTCCCAATCATCTGTTCTTACGGACACCGACGAGTTTCGGCAGCTACGTAAACGACAATGCCCTGGGGCCAAGATCTTCAATACGCATTGGCGCTTGAACACATGAATACGAGGAACGGTCCCCTATCCCCACAATTGAGAGATTCCATCAGGTTGGAGAATACGGTCCGATTCTCAATTGTGGTAGCCACCTACAACTCAGCCGACACCTTGCATCGGTGCATAGACAGTATAGAGAATCAGGATCACCCAAACAAAGATCTCATCATCGTTGACGGCGCCTCTTCCGATGGAACGGTTGACATACTTCGTGCCAGAGGCGAGGTAATCCACCATTGGCAATCCGAGCAGGATACGGGAGTGTACCAGGCCTGGAACAGAGCCCTGGACCATGTCAACGGGGACTGGATCCATTTCATGGGGAGTGACGACTATTTCCTGTCACCCGATGTGCTGAGCAAGATCGCGGCGAGAGTGAGATGTTGTTCCGAGAACACTCTTCTTGTTTATGGGCAGTCGGTACTGACTTCCCCGTCTGGGTCAGTGCAACGGGTACGCGGGAGGCCGTGGCAAGAGGCCAGGAAAATGATCGATCAGGGAGGCGGAATGCCCTTACCTCACCCGGCTGTATTCTACCGCAGAACCGTCTTCCAGAAAGTCGGTCGGTTCAACGAGAACTTTCGCATCTCCGGGGATTTTGAATTCGTTTTGAGAATCTTGAAGTTGAGTACGCCTGTTTTTCTGGACGGCATTATGGTTAGCGCCATGACGCTGGGAGGAGTGAGCAATCGTCCTGAAAACCAGATGGACCGAATCTTCGAAAGAGGATGGGCAAGAAGTCTGCACGGCTTACCGCGTCATCCTCCTGGATACTGGAGGGAGCACCCAAAGGATTTCATCTACTGCTTGTTGTGTGAGACAATGGGTCGAAGAGGCGCACACGGTATTCGGAAGGTCTATCGCAGTTTGACTAGACTGCCGTGGGTAAACGAATCCGGATCCTGAATGGGCAAAGGCTGGTTGGATATGCCCAGCGCATGGTCTGTTGCACCCAGCCGGCACACCTCTTCCAGTTCGCCATGAACTCACCAGATCCCGACCTCAATGCCAAACACCTTCCGGAACAGCAAGTGAATCCCCGTGCCACAAACTGAGCTAAACGGCTTCCGCGAGTCCTTGTACCAGATCGCAGTACGACCATGACTCGATCTCGACACTCGTTCATCTGATGCGAAGGACTTGAGACGAAGCCGACTGACATGTGGAACAGGGGAAAGGGACAAGGCGATGGCGACAACATCCGACCAGCAAAGATCCTTTGACATTTCCGTGATCGTGACCTTCCATAACGAAGGCAGGGTTGCACATCGAACGTTCAAATCTCTGGAGCGGGCAGTCCGCCACGCGGAGCAGAACGGGAAGTCAGTAGAACTGATAGCAATCTTGGATAAGGTTACGGATCCAATTCTCAATGAAGCGGTGAATAAGTGGTCGGAGCGACTTTCGCCACGAGTGTCAGCACATCAAGTTCAACTGGGAAGGCCGGCCCTATCCCGGAACTATGGAGTAGAGAGATCGAGAGGGCAATTTATCACGCTCTTGGATGGAGACGACCTCTATGGAGAATGGTGGCTTTCACTGGCGCACGACGTGGTTGTTAGAGACGAAAATCTTGTGGCGCATCCAGAGTTCCTTTTTCATTTTCCCGTTGAGGCTCATCTACTACGCTACAATCCCGACAAGCGGGCGTTCCTAGATCTCATTTGGAGGAATCGTTGGTGTGTGATCTCGATGGCGCACTGGAACATCTTTTCCCAGGTTCCTTCTGTTCCCAACGATGAGAATTTTGCTTTTCAAGATTGGTTATGGAATTGTGAAACAGTCGCTGCTGGCTATCAGCACGTACTTGTTCCTGATACCGTTGCAGCCCACCGCCAAAAGCCTATTGTACGATCTTTATGGCAGACTAATTTTATGACCGGGAAAGTTGTGAGACCCAACTTATTGTACAAGAAGATACTGTCGGGGGAATATTCGCATCTCCTGGAATCATCCCGGAAAACCGGTTTTTTGAAACTAATACCCCGCTCGCTGGAAACTTCTCTGTCCAGGCGGAGACAGAAAATTGCAGAGCATCTCTTTCGCAAGCATCGACTCTTGTTCGAGATCACGGTGGCCTCTAAGAACAGTCTCCACAAATTAAGCGAGAGAGCGAAGAACCGAAACTCGGATCCTGATGAGGTTCCGCACTCAGTACTCCGGCAATTGCGTGAACTGTCGCATCTTGAACCGACTCTTGAGAGTGTCGAACGACCAACGGTTGTAAGGCCGGGCACCGGCTTCCGGCTAGCACGGGCTGTTACTCCAGCCATGGCAAAGTTGGTAAAGGCAGGAAAGCCAAAGATCTTCCTCCTGCCAAACCTTTCGGGTAACTACGTGGTGGTCAATGCGCTGTGTTACATTCACGCGGCTGAAGACCCCACCTTTGTCATCACTACTGAAGAGTCTCCCAACAGTTGGGTCGAATTGCTCCCAAGGGGCGCGACTCATATCGATTTAGGCAATGTGGATTTGGATCGTGAAGAGCGAATCCGTCTCCTACACCGACTTCTTTTGGAGACAGATTCCGACTATCTCCACGTGATGCATTCCGAAATGACCTTCGAGATTCTCGACAGAGCTCCCGGAAGCTTTCATGACAGGAGAGTACTCGCCAGTTTCTTTACAGGGTCGGGATCTGGACATCCCACCGGTGTCGGGCCCGAACTCACCCGCTATCCCGACCTCTTGGATTTCATTGCCGGAATCTCAACGGACACCTCGGCCTATGCGCACTGTCTCTCCGAGATTTTTGGGGTGGAGTTTCCCGTGCTCCAATATCACCAGATGCCTTTCTTTCCTGCTTTTATGCCAAAATTGTTTGCTCCCGGCGAATCCCATGATCCACGAGAAAACACGTCGAAACCGGGATCTGCCCTCAGATGTGCGTGCGTCGGATCATGTGCCGGTGCAGACTTTGGCCGCGCTATTCGTGCGATACGGGATCTGCGGCAAGAGGGAATCGACTTCCATCTCGATCTGTACAACTTTGGTAGCACTGCCCTTTCAGGATTCTTCTCCTGTTTGACATCCATGAAGGGAATTCGTCGCGGAGTCCCGCTCGGGCCCAAGAGGCCTTTCTCGACGAACGAGTATAGCGTTTTTGTTCACCCGTTTTCATCTCTGGAGGCTCCTATTGTGCCCATTCAGGTCATGGGAAATGGAATTCCGCTTATTGCCGTAGACGGGCCGGGAATCAGAGATCTGGTCAATGAGGAGAACGGCTGGATAGTGGACAACGAAAAAGGAGCGGAAGGAGTCAAGGAAGTCTTGAGGGAGATTGCCGGAAACAACGACACCATCCATGCACGAGGAGCGAGAGCTAAGGAATTCATCGAAACCAACTATTCATGGGCCCGATTCAAGAATGCAGCCTCCTCGTTCTTCAAGGGGACGAAGAGAGTACTGAAGGATGGGCCAATCGCTCGAACTGCTCAGGAATGACCGTGACGCTGAACGTACACAATACAAAAGGACATTGAGATGCGAGTGCTGATCTGTGGAGTGGACGGATATCTGGGCTGGAGTCTCGCTCAGTATCTCGTGGCAAGGGATCATGATGTATCGGGTTGCGACAACTATTCCCGGCGCGATTGGGTGGCGGAAATGGGTTCACAGTCCGCAACACCCATTGGGCGCATGACCGAGCGGCTGGAAGCATTCAGAGAGAATCACGGCAGAAATCTCATGTATCGACGGGGAAGCACGCTCGACTACAATTTCCTCTGGAACATACTGCGGGAATTCGAGCCGGAAGCGATCGTCCATCTCGCGGAGCAACCCTCGGCGCCGTACAGCATGATCGATGTGCAGCACGCGACCTATACTCAGAACAACAACATCATCGGAACGCTCAATCTGCTCTACGGCATGAAAGAGGTCTGTCCGGAAGCACACCTCGTGAAGCTGGGAACCATGGGCGAGTATGGCACTCCCAACATAGACATCCCGGAGGGGTACTTCGAGATTGAGTATCGAGGGCGCAAAGACCACCTTCCATTTCCGAGGCAGGCGGGAAGCTGGTATCATCAGAGCAAGGTCCACGATTCAAACAATGTGATGATGGCCTGCCGCGTCTGGGGATTGAGGAGCACCGATATAATGCAGGGTGTGGTCTTTGGGACCCGTATCAACGAAATGGGCGAAGACGAGCGACTCCTGTCCAGGTTCGACTTCGATCAATGCTTTGGCACGGCCATCAACCGCTTCTGCTCTATGGCGGTGATCGGGCATCCCCTCACTCCATATGGCAAGGGCCACCAGAAGAGAGGGTTCTTACCCCTCAGAGACTCGGTCCAGTGCCTCACCATTGCTGTGGAGAATCCGCCGGAGGCCGGGGAGTGTAGAGTATTCAACCAGTTCGAGAAAGTTTACGACATAACGGAACTCGCCTGGAAAGTGAAGCGAGTTGCGGAGAAGCTTGGACTTTCCGTGGAAGTGCGTCATACTGAGAATCCTAGAGCGGAATTGGAAGAACACTACTACAAACCCGATCATAAGCATCTCCTGGATCTAGGCTACAAGCCCTCACACGAAATGGAAGCGGAGATGGAGATCATGATCAAGGACCTCATGAAATACCGCAACCGCATCCTCGCCCGAGCCGACGTCCTCATTCCAAACGTTCAATGGGATGGCTCCAGAAGGAAAGTACATTTTCTCAAGGGCTAAACAGAGGTTGGTCCCAGCGTGCAATCCAACGGTCTCTTGTTCGCTTCAGCATCTGAAGTCCCTGGTCCTCCCCGGGTACCGGCTTATGGTTGGTTACGAGACACAGCTGAGACGATAGATGCACGGTAATGGTTCCCCGGGCTTGAAGCGTTTCTGCCCCCGGTGAGGATGGAGGGCCCACTCGACGTGGTGTCAATAGTTTCTCCAAGATATATCCTCTTCGACCAAGTAGGCCCATCCCTCGATATCCCCGTGTCCCCGTACAAGGCATAAACCCAAAACGCTTCTCGAAGCACCCACTCCCGGCGGACCGCTACGGACCAATAATGAAGCTCCCACACCAACCGGCTCGCAAATTGGCCCTACGCCTAGTAGCTCCCCATACGTAGTTCCGGGAGCTTGTACGGTTCACGGTGAACGGTTACGGTGCGTGCAACAACGGATCGGAAGATTCATCCAGGGTTTTCTGAAGAGGCGTTGAACATTACTTCAAAACATTCAAGCTACATGCAAACAGGACTAGTTGACATCATCATCCCTTGCTATAATCAGGCCCATTTCTTGGGGCAGGCTATCGAATCAGCACTTGCGCAGACTTACCATCCAATTAGCATCCTGGTTGTCGATGACGGATCTACCGACGAGACTCGCGATGTCGCGGCATCTTTCTCGGGAAGAGTGGAATACGTTTATCAGAACAACACAGGATTGCCGGGAGCAAGAAACGCCGGGATCAGAATGACACAGGGAGGATATGTCTTCTGCTTGGATTCGGACGACGTGATGCTTCCCAGCATGATAGAGACTCTGGTTCAGTATATGGAGAAGCATGAGGAAATAGACATCCTTCACTCCAAGGCATTATCCTTTAACGGTGACAATGTTTTTCATCCGCTGGCCGAGGACTGGCGACCTTATCGCAATTGGAATGACTGGTTGGAGCCACTAAGCTTCATATGTGCGCTTTGTACCATTTCTACTCTTTTCAGACGACGAGTGTTCGAGCAAGTAGGGCTCTATGCCGAAGAAATGGCTGGAAAATGCATCGATTGGCATCTATGGTTTCGATCCGTACTGGCGGGGAAGGTGATAGCTTACCATCCGGAGGTTCTGGCGTTGTATCGCCAGCATGGAGCCTCATCCAGTGGGGAAGAGGGTCGCATAGCGTACCGAGAATCCGAGCTCATGATGAGTGCTACGAGAATGCAAACCGATTACGATGTGCTCAATCCTCAGAGGAGGCGGATGCTTTCTTGTGGAATAAAATCGATCGCAACCAGGTGGTTGCCTCTCGGAAAAACAGATCGTTTCCGTGAACTGGTCAGATTGGCCGATCAAATCGATCCACAAACTCCTCAGGATGGAAACAAGCCGGATCTGTTCCGATCTCCATCCCTTTTTCCGACTTCGCTCTACTATGTTTCGCTGACCAAAAGCCTCCTTGATCTTCAACAACCGGAACTGGCCGCGGTCATGTTTATTAAATGTGGTGATCTTAGACCCGTGCGAGAAGAGGCGACCGCGGCCGGCGTGTCGGAACTCTTTGACGAGGTCCTGGGGGCAATGGCGGGGATCGGGGCCCTGAAAGACACTTCGGAGCGGACTTGTCCACGAGGCAACGAGAGAATCGAGGCCATTCCGGCAGGGCGGTCAGGGTTTTACCATCGTCTGGAGAGAGCCATTCCACGCTGCACCTCGTTCTACGGATACGTCAAACATCAACTAGGCGTCCTCTACAAGAACGACGGGAGGTACGAAGAGGCTGAACAAGAATTGAAGACCGCGGTTGCACTGAATCCGAATTACGTCAAATCTCGCATGGAGATCACTACTCTTCTTGTGCGGCGAAGAAACTACCGAAAGGCAAAGGACCATTTGAAAGCCGCCCTCGAAATAGATGTTGATGAATGCACTCAATACGGTATAGAGGGCATCAACTCTCTCATATGGAAGCAAGTGGGCAGCCGACAGTTCCTGAACTCCCTGTTGAGCAAAGCGATCAGAGTATCTTTGAAGACCATGAGGTACCTGCTGACTCGGAAGGGTTCCGGAAATCCCGAGGCTATCGCCGGATCACCTTTATCCCGTCAAAGTCAATGTTCAAGGCGGAGTGTATCGGGTTTTCGGATACAAAGGCAAACAGGTGAGGGACAACGGAACCATGTAGGAAAGCGCCGGGATCGAGAGGCGAACACAAACACAGGATATGAAGATGACCTTTAGGCGTCTTTTCCGATTCGAACCGGCAACACAAGAGAAGGAGTCCTGCAACTGAGAGAAGAGCTTGCCACACCGCATTACACCAATCTGCCGCGGAAGATGTGAGGGAAAAGCAGCGTGATCACTTGCCCTGTTTGTGGATTTGAAGACATTGAACATCTTGGAAAGAGATCCGACCACTCTTCGATCTCTGGCTATTCGGCATACGTCGCCAATATTTGGGATTACGACTGTGATATTGTGAAGTGCGGGGTTTGTGGTGTCCAGTTCATCCACCCCATGTACGACGCTTCTCTTTTAGCAGGTTTGTACAATCACGAAGACTATCTTCGCTTTGCCTCTGCAAGCGCTGGATTGAACCTTGCGAAAAACGATCTCACTCCGGGTGAATTGAATTGGGTCAAGAGCAAATTCGCCTCATTGGGACTGGCTTCCTGGAGAGAAGATTTCGTATCCGAGAACTCGCGCTTGCCCCGATTCCTTGACGTGGGATGCGGGAGCGGCATTCATCTCTTGGCCTTCAAAGAAATGGGGTTCAGGGTGACCGGCATCGATCTGTCGAAGGAATTCGTCCACAGGGTCAAGACAGTTCATGGAATCGAGGCATGGCAGACTACCGTAGAGGAATTCACTCCCAATGATAAATTCGATTGCGTGTTGGCATCGCACTTGATAGAGCATACTGCTAGTCCCAAGTCTTTCTTCAAAGCTATTCCGAAATTGCTTGCACCCGGAGGGTTGCTAATCCTGGAGACACCTGTAGCAGAGGACAGTGGACAGACACACGAACGTTACCGAGATATATATCACACCTTATTCTTCGATCACTTCTCACTTTTTCTCCTGGCCGCTTTTCATGGAATGAAAGTTGTCCAATACAGGAATTTCATGTCTAGGAGAAGCTGGGACGGAGATTATCACTTCTATCTTGCGGCTTCATTTAGGCGTGATGAGAAGTTGAGCAAAATATCGTGGTCACGGTCGGCAATTCAAACTATGAGGGCGGCCTTTGACGGCACATATCATGATTTCCTCCAGTTGGGGCGCCATTACCTTGATTACGTGGATTGGCGTTATCCTATGCGTAATGAAGACCAACTCATTTGGCTTGTCCACAAAGGGTTGGTTCATTTGCGCAGGGTCGGCGTGATTGAAACGGCAAAGCGCGCTCTCGCTTACATGACCAAGCGCGGCAGGAAGACCAGGAGAACTACATGACGTATACGCTGGATATTCTCTGCCGTCATGAACAATTCACCGCGGCTGTCACCGGACCATCGTACCGATTTGCAGGCTGGAACACCGTCACACTTGCCATCGCCGGCCTTCTGGGCAGAGCTTGGGAAAGGGCCTGAAGAATCCATTTCCCAAATCGCTGCGCATCCAACCAAGCGTCATGATATTGAGATGAGGTAGGTTCATCGTACAGTCGTTTGAGTCATCTTAGAAACTCCCCACCGGCCGATCCGGGGAGTTGGCGGTTTGTTGAGTGTTGCCCCATGTTCAGAGTCATGAACCTTTCAGTGAAACGATATATCGAGGACATTATCAAATGAAAGTTGCTTGCCCACTTTGCATGCAGCACCGGACCCGGCTTCTCGGGAAACGCTCCACACTCGTGTCGCTTCGGTCCTACGAGCAATTTGTGGATGACGTCAACACTTACGATCGTGAAATTTACCAGTGTGGCATTTGCGGATTCCAATTTATCCATCCGCCATACACGCCGGAGGAAATCGAAGGACTCTACAATCAGAAAGGATACTCCAGATTCAACGAAATAACGTATCCGTTCTCTGATCTTGAGGAACCTCGGGCAAAGAAGCTTATCAGCGGCTGGACCCACAAATTTCTCTCCGTAGGTGTCCGCGAATGGCTGGATTCATTTGTCAAGAAATCTGCGGGGGCGCCCACCTTCCTTGATGTGGGATGTGGCCGTGGCCACAATTCCATGATATTCAAAAGCCTTGGCTTTCAGGTGACGGCAATCGATCTCAGCGAGATCCAGATTGAGTATGTGCGGAAAAGGCTTGATGTGGAGGCTCGGAAGGTCGGTTGGGAGGATTTGGAATCTGGAACTAAGTTCGATTGCATACTGGCTGCCCATCTTATCGAACACACGACGCGACTGCACGAGTTCATGGACAAGATGAGCGCTCTGTTGAAGCCCGACGGACTCCTCATCCTGGAAACTCCTCTGACCGACGACTGGGGAAGCATAGAGCACCGATATCGTGATATCTATCATACATCTTTCTTCGATCACTTCACGCTTGCCTTACTGGGGACCATGCACGGGCTGCAATACAAGGAATCTGGTGATTTCATGTGGAGAAACGACACCAACTGCATCGATATCGTGGCATCATTTGTGCCAAAGGCATCCCTCAGGGCGGAGTCGATGAGTCCGCAACATATTGAGTCTCTTCGCTCCGGGTACGGCGCCCTCCAAGAGAAGTATCTTCAGTTGGCCCGCGATTCCTTGGCTCTCCGATACCGCCGACCGAAGCTCTCCATTCTGTTGCAGCGAGCTTGGTATCACTTCAAGGCCCATGGCGCCCGGGCTACCGTGGAAAGGGCGGCATTCTTCATGAGAGAACACTATCTGCGTGGTTCTCGCTAGTGGCTTTGGCAAAGGCATCCGGTGACTGATGAGGGTAAAACACCGAGATGCGCGGCCCTTTCGGATGAAGACCTGAACCAGGCATTGAAAAAGGCTTACTCCGAATGGCATTTCCACCACATGATCTCTCCAAGACATTGGCCGGTCCTCCTCAAACAGGCTTTCGGGCTTCCGTCTGGCTCGTTTTATGCTGACAAGATACAAGTTCAAGATTTGAGAACATCTCCTGGATCCTGACATCTACGATCGTCCATCTCATGAACGATCCGGAACTTGGGACTCAATGGATCGGAACACCTGGCTCCGCATGTAAAAGTGATAAGATGTTGCGGAAGATGGGGAATTGTTCGGCAGGACTTCACCGCTGATTGATTCCCGTGCACAACCTTTCGCCTGCAGCTGCAAAATGAACCGCTTCGTTTTTCAAAATTCGGACGAGAAGACAGCCGACTCAATACGGACAACCCAAGAGGAGGTTTCCGGCACCCGTTACCTGATGTCTGTGTGCGTATGCGGACTCATCATGCTGATCTGGGCAGTCTCGTTCCCATTGCTCTGGCTGTATGCACGGCTGTTTCCACGCGTTCGGGAGAGGGTCCTGTTCTGGACGAATGAAGGGTTCCGGGTGGCGCCGTCTCGCGTAAGGTCGTACCGATTCTGCGAAGAGTCCCAACGAATGGGCCTGGATGCGTCCGTCCTTTCTTTCTGGGACCATCTTGAGGGATTCACCGGACTTCCTCCCTACGACAAGACTCCGGCTCAAAGAGCCCTTGTCGTTGTCCGTGCAATGTTCCACGGGCTGCATTCACGAGCCCGTATCATCGTGGCCCAGAGGCCCATGTATGATGTGACCTCACTTCTCTATCTCAAGTGCCTCTATCCGGTCGGCATATCCATTTGGATCGATCTGGACGATTGGATCCATGAATATCCCCTCCTGCCCGAGCCCGTAGATATCAGATTCAAACATATGTTGCCTATTCTCTCGGCCATAGCGGACGGGTGCATTGTCTCGAGTCTCCCTCTTGAACAAGATATGGCGACGCATTTCAAAAGGGTTGAGATTGTCCCCACCTTTGTTGACGCTCGCCTGTTTCATCCCACAAATGAAGATCAGGTTGCCGACCATCGAGACACTGTGGTTTTCTCGTGGATCGGAACGTTCTTCGAGGAAGCGATCGTATCGGACATCTTGTTCCTTGTGGAGGTTCTTGAGTCTTTACAGGATTCCAGGATCCTGCTGGAAATCGTGGGCGACGGACAGTACAGGAAAGAAGTCAGTGAGAAAGCCGAAACAATAAGCAAAGTAACTACGATATCGTTTCTTGGCTGGCTGGAACCGGACTCCATTCCGGAGTACATGCAAGGAATCGACATAGGGCTCTACTGCTTGAGTACCCACACAGATTTCACCCGTTCGAAGAGCCCTACGAAGCTCTTCGAGTATATGGCCTGCGCAAAGCCTACGGTCTCAACCAATTTCGGTGAAGCGCCGAGATTCGTCGAACACGGAGTTACAGGATTTGTGGCATCGGATTTCGAGCAGTTCGCAGAGTGTTGTTCAAGGCTGCTCAACGACCCAGCCCTCAGGATCTCCATGGGCAGGAATGCAAGAGAGAAGATAGAAGACCAACACAATCTCACTTCCTGTGCGACCAAATTGAGGAATATCATTATGGGAGTTCAAACCATGACACATCACCAACAAAAGTGGAGTGGACATTCCGGAGGGATTCTTTGAGATCGAGTACCGTGGCTTTTTGTGGGCAATCAGAAGTTTCTTGAAGTTGGGCGCGGCTTGAAGCAAATCGGTCTTTCGAAGGCGGTTCGATACCTGTATAAGTAAATCTTGCTGTTTATCAACCTGTGGCGGAGAAACTTTCATGTACATGCTGGTAACCGGGTCTGGAGGATTGATCGGATCCGAAGTCGTTTCCTATTTTGCGGACCGAGCCGACAAGATCTTTGGGATTGACAACAACATGAGAGCCGACTTCTTCGGCCCGCAAGGTGACACCCGATGGAATACGAGGCGGCTCGAATCCCTGTACTCCAATCTCACCACGTTCGAGCATGACATCAGAGACAGAAAAACAATGATGGATCTCTTCAAGGAGATTCCCATTGATGTCGTGGTCCACTGTGCAGCCCAGCCGTCTCACGATTTGGCCGCGTCAAGGCCGTTGGATGATTTTGACGTCAACGCGGTGGGCACGATCAACCTCCTCGAAGCGTGTCGTCTTCACCGACCGGATGCAATCTTTGTCCACTTGAGCACAAACAAGGTGTACGGGGATGCTCCCAACGAGCTACCTCTCGTGGAATTGGAAAAGCGCTGGGATTACGCACGCAAGGAAGATTACCACGGAATTCGGGAGGATTTTCGGATAGACGATTCCAAACATTCAATATTCGGCGCGTCCAAAGTCGCAGCGGACGTCATGGTACAAGAGTACGGCAAGTACTTCGGCATGAAGACCGTATGCTACCGTGGCGGATGTCTCACCGGCCCAAACCATGCAGGTGTGGAACTCCACGGCTTCCTCAATTACCTCGTGAAAGTCAATGTGCAGGGAAGCGTGTACAGGATCTTCGGCTACAAAGGGAAACAGGTGAGGGACAATATTCACAGCCTGGACGTGGCTCGCGCCATCGCGGCGTACATCCGGAATCCGAGACCGGGAGAAGTCTACAATCTCGGGGGAGGTCGAGACAACTCGTGCTCTATCCTGGAATCCTTTGAGATGGTAGAGGGTATCTCCGGCAAGAAGATGAACCATGAGTACGTTGAAGCGAACCGGATAGGCGACCACATTTGCTACATCTCCGACCTGGGCAAATTGAAGTCTCACTATCCGGATTGGGACATAACAGTGGGTTTGGATCAGATATTCCAGGAGATAACGGAGACCTGGATGGCAAAGGTGAAGGAAGGATAAAGGAAGCAATGCAACTCATTATTACCGGAGGCTGCGGATTTGTGGGATTTAACCTCGCGGTTTTCCTCTCGAAACGAGGGCATCAGATAACGGTTCTGGACAATCTGGTCCGTCGTGGGAGCGAAACCAACGTGGCAGGTCTCCGAAAAATGGGAATTACCTTCGTGCACGGAGACATTCGATCTCCCGAGGATTTTCTGGAATTACCGGCCGATGCGGATGCGCTGATCGAATGTTCCGCGCAGCCTTCCGTGGTGGCCGGGTACGACAATCCTGTGTATGATTTTCGCACCAATGTGGAGGGAGCGGTGAACTGCCTGGAGTTCTGCCGCAGAACCGGTCTGGGAATGATCTTCCTCAGCACCAGCAGGGTCTACCCGGCGGACAAGATTAACGCAGTGCCTCGTATCGAAAGGGAGACCCGTTGGGACTGGGACCCGGACATGCCTCTCGAGGATCTGCCGGAGGGTTTTGATCCTGTCCACGGAATCGGCCCTGGGTTCAGCATGGATGGACCCTCGAAAACTCTCTATGGAGCATCGAAGGCGGCAGCGGATTTGCTCTGCCGGGAATATGCCGACGCGTTCGGGTTCCCGCTCCTGATCAACAGGTGTGGTGTCATCGCAGGGAAGGGTCAGTTCGGGGTTGTGAATCAGGGTTGGTTCACGTTTTGGGCCATTTCATGCCTTTTTGAAAGGCCTTTGACCTATTTCGGCTACAAAGGGAAGCAGGTGCGCGACATCATCTTCATAGAGGATCTTTGCGAGCTATTGGAGATACAGATCAATAGGCTGCCCGAACTGTCCGGAAAGGTCTGGAACGTGGGTGGTGGAAGGGAAAGCTCCGCGTCGCTCGTGGAGGCTACGGACCTTATGGAACGATTGCTGAGCAAGAAAATGACAATCAGCGTATCGGACGAGGGCCGCAAAGCCGATGTGATCATCTACATCAGCGATAACACGGAGATAACGCGAGACCTGAATTGGCAACCCCGTGTCACAATGGAACAAGGGGCCGAAAAGATAGCCGCCTGGGTAAGGGATAACAAAACCATGCTGGAGAGCGCCGGGCTCTAAGTGCTTGTCACGAAATAACGTCGGCATTCTCCTGTAGGGGCGGACCTATGTGTCCGCCCTTTCCGCGTATGCACCCCTGCATTGGGGCAGACACGCAGAGCCTGCCCCGGACACCGATCCGGGGTCTGCCCCTACAATTGCCACAGCAACCTGTTAAGGTTTATTTTGTGACAGACCCTAAGGGCAAGGGCGATCTCTGCGTGGCGCTCCTATGGGGGTTCTCAAAATTTCTGTCGCAATGACCAGCCTGTGGAACTTGCCCAAGTATCGGAACAACGATGGGGTGGCTTTTTCTTGGGACTTTCATAGGAACCTACATGCCCGGCCGTGCGGCGGGCACAACGAAGCATGAAAATGTCCGCAAAGTCGTGGGTCCCGCATGTAGGGGCGCCGCATGCTGAGCCCTCTTGGATAGTCGGTGCAAGGTGAAGCGTCAGGGTCATCCCGGCTCATCCATTTTCAGGTAAATGCGCAATCAAGAGAGTGAGATCCGTTTCTTGGGTGCCACTGCCGGCTTGCCCAGCAGTGCTCTTTATCACTTGTTTGAACGCGCATTGGTATGACTCATTGCGCGAAGAAACTGAAGAACATTCCTATGGAGACAGCGCCCACCGCATGTCGTAGTGCATAGGTAAACAAATTCCCGGTCGGCTTCCAGAGAGCCCTGAGACGTTCTACCAGTTCGTTTCAGGGCTCTTTCTTTTTTCTTCTCGGCAAAGATCTCCAAGTCCATGTGGCGCCGAGCGACACTTACCTGAGTTTCCCCTGCAACTCGCTAACGATATGACATCATGGAGTTACATGGTCATTTGGTGTGTCATTATGTTTCAAGCACCTGTGTTTTGGTGTTTCATTTTGGTTCCGGTCGTGATAGTACAGTGAAAACGAAATACCGCAAGCCAGCCCAGCAAATAGGCTTACGGACTGCAAGAGCGGTCAGTGCACCTCGTTCCTGGAACCCATGACGGAAGCTCCGTTGTGCGGTCTCAGCGGACGCAAGTGCTCGTGGATCTCCACAGAGTCGTCCGGTGCGGAAGAGGACAAGGCATGGCGGCACGCTCTGAAGAGGGAGACCCAATAGCTGAGTATCCACTACCCAAGGTGACGCAGTCGCCTTTTGCTGTGGGGCTTCTGCAACAGCCGGCGGCCATGGAGCAGTTGCTCGATGAGATCCCGGTCGGAGTCGTCCTGTTGGACAGCGATCGAAATATCGTCTTTTTCAACCGTGCTGTGCAGTCGCTGACCGGCCATTCCAGGCAGGAAGCATGCGGCCTTCCCTGCATGTACATTGTTCGGAGCCGTGCCTGTGACCGAAGCTGCCCGGTCGCGGGATTGACGGCGGATTCGGAAGCCGTCAGCATGGAAACCGACATCGTTAATCGGCAACGCCGGAAAATCTCGGTGCGGGTTACCGCGGCACCACTGACGGACCTGGACGGTAATCTGGTCGGCTATATAGAGTCCATCGAGGACATTCAGATCCTTAAGAAACTGGACAAGCAGCTTGGGAGAGACCCTTCCTTTGAGAACATCATAGGACAGAGTCCCGCGATGCAGAAAGTCTTTGATATCCTTCCCGTGATTGCCAGGAGTGATTCCTCGGTGCTGATCACAGGCGAAACCGGCACGGGAAAGGATTTAGCGGCAGAAGCGATTCACAATGCGTCCGAACGAGCAGCGGGAAGTTTCATAAAGGTCAATTGCGGAGCACTACCTGAGACGCTCATGGAATCCGAGTTGTTCGGGCACGTAAAGGGCGCGTTCACGGGAGCCGTGGAGAACAAGCCCGGTCGTTTCAAGCTGGCTCACAATGGGACCCTGTACCTGACCGAGATCGGCGACCTTCCGCTCCAGTCGCAGGTGAAGCTGCTGGTGTTCCTGGATGACAGGATCATATTTCCCGTGGGAGGCGTCAAGGGGGCTAGTGTCAATGTTCGGGTCATAGCGGCAACTCATCGCAACCTCGAGGCCATGGCCGAGCAGGGGCAGTTTCGGGAAGACCTCCTCTTTCGGCTCAACGTAGTGATAGTACAGATCCCTCCATTGAGGGAGCGCGGTGATGATGTACTCCTACTCATGGATCATTTTCTGGCGGCAATGGCGGAAAGGCTCCATAAGAGAATTGCCGGATTCTCAGCCGAGGCGCGGGCTCTATTGGCCGGCTACGAATACCCGGGCAACGTGCGCGAGCTTCGAAACGTGGTCGAATACGCGGCCAACGTCTGTGAGGGATCGAGGATTGCGGTCCGCCACCTTCCCACGTACTTAACCCAAGCTTCGCCGCGGCCGGTGGAGAGAGCCGGCCGGACCGATCGACCGGAGTCGGTTCAGCCGCCTGGTTCCCCGCCGCTCGAGCGAAAAGAAGAGACGTGGGCGGCCGCGGAGAGACGGCTGATCATGGAGGCCCTAATAAAAGCCGGGGGCAGGAGGGCGCACGCAGCCGAATTGCTCGGCTGGGGGCGAAGCACACTGTGGCGCAAGATCAGGAAGTACGGGATTGACGACGATGAACAGGGGGAATCCTAAGCTGTTATGGGGTAACCGTTCACCGTGAACCGTACAAGGTCGCGGAATTACGTATGGGGGAGGTTTGGAGGGGGAGCTACTGGGCGTAGGGCCAATTTGCGAGCCGGTTGGTGTGGGAGCTTCATTTATAGTCCGTAGCGGCCCGGTGGGAGTGGGAGCTTCGAGAAAGGTTTTGGGCTTATGCTTTGCACGGGGACACGGGGATAGCGAGGGATGGGCCCACGTGGTCGAACAACGAATATATCGTGGAGAACCTATTGACACCACGTCGAATGGACCCTCCATTCTCACCGGGCGCAGAACCGCTTCAAGCCCGGTGAACCATTACGCTATGGGAGTACTTTTTAAAAGATGTCTCGGAAAACCCTTATCACCATATCGGGGGACAACGTGGCCCCTCGGTTTGACATGACCACCGAAATCGTTATTATCCAACTGAACGATGACGGAGACATAACGGATGAGCGGACCATAGTGCTCCAACATTCCTCTCCCGAAGATCTGTGCCAACTGATCGTTTCGGAAGAAGTGCAGGTCGTGGTGTGCGGTGGGATCGAAGAAGAGTACTATCAATATCTGACCTGGAAGAAATTGGAAGTCTTCGACTGCGTGGTGGGTCCGTACAACAAAGTGCTGCCTCGCGTGAAGAATGACTCCCTTGAGTCCGGCCTCATCCTGTTTGAACGCACCGGGAGAACCGTCGATGCAGTCTAAAGAACCGTCTTGGAGCAACCTCCTTAGGCCTAACGGAGAGGAGGAAGCCACGTCAGCACACCGTTACAGCGTCTTGAAACAAAGAATCATCGCGCTCATGGTCGCCATCTCGGTCGTGCCCCTGTGCCTTATGGCGGCGATAGACTATTATCACTATCGCGACGTCCTGTGGAATGAGGTAATCGATCCCCTTCGCGCTTTGGAGAACAAGACCAAGCATTCGTTGGAGCTCTTCGCAGCCGAACGAGTCTCAACCGTCAGCTTTATAGCGTCCGCCTACTCCTTTGAGCAGATCTCCGATCCTAAGAAACTGGATCGAATCCTCAGTATCTTGAGCCAAGAGTTCCAGGAATTCGTTGATCTGGGGCTGTATGACGCCGGCGGCCAGCAAGTGAGCTACGCCGGACCGTACGAGTTGGCGGGAAAGAACTACTCTGAACAGGCATGGTTTCAGGAAGTTAGGGTTAAGGGGGTCTACATCAGTGACGTGTTCATGGGTTACCGGAAATTTCCTCACATTGCGATAGCCGTAAAGCGCAAGAATGAGTCGGGGCAAACCTGGATCTTGCGTGCCACGATCAACACTACAAGGTTCGACAACGTTATCGCGTCCATGGGCCTGACTCCCCAAAGCGACGCTTTTCTCGTCAACCGTGAAGGGATACTGCAGACCAAGTCCAAGTTCTTTGGAAAGATCTTCGAGAAACTGCCCATGGAAGTTCCACCGGAGAGCTACCAGCCGAGTGTGATTGAAATGACCGATCCGAAGGGTCGAGAGGTCATTCTCGTCTATTCCTATTTGCTCAAACCCGACTTCATTCTCATGGTGGTGAAGCCGGAAGGATTGATATTCAAGGGCTGGACTGCTCTCCGAAGCGACTTGCTGGCCGTGTTCCTTGTGAGTGGAGTCGTCATCTTGTTTGTGGTTTTCAGAGTGATCGACCGTTTGATCGGGAGACTCCGGGAAAGTGATGACGAGCGGGAAGCGGCATTTCGCCAGATGGAGCACAACCACAAACTGTCATCCATAGGACGGCTGGCGGCAGGCGTGGCCCATGAGATCAACAACCCTATCGCGGTCATCGGTGAGAAATCCGGCTTGGCAAAAGACCTGATTGCAATGGAGCCGGAATTTCCGAAACGCGACAGGTTCGACAATCTGATGAATTCGATCCTTCAATCGGTTGAACGGTGTGGAACCATAACGCATCGGCTTCTCGGGTTCGCCCGCCGTATGGACGTGCACATTGAGCTTCTCGATCTGAATTCTCTTATTCAAGAGGTCTTGGGATTTCTTGAAAAGGAAGCGATTTACCGCGATATTGAAATTAACCTGGATCTAAGTAATGATTTGCCGCGTATCCCCTCGGATCGCGGTCAGCTTCAGCAGGTTTTCCTGAACCTGATCAACAATGCCTTTGCTGCGGTCGAAGAAGGCGGTATGATTTCAGTAGCCACCTTTGAGAAAGATGTGGACACTGTCGGCACAATCGTCAAAGATAATGGAATCGGAATGAGCGAAGAGACGATCAATCACTTATATGAGCCCTTTTTCACGACGAAGCCGGGTTCCGGAACCGGACTGGGCCTCTCCATCACCTACGGGATCGTCAAACGCCTGGGCGGCGAGATCCAAGTGCAAAGCAGCCCCGGGGTCGGATCAAGCTTTGTCGTCTATTTGCCCAAGAAGGCGGAACAATAGTGAGGAACCCATGCCTGACTGGAACGTATTGCTGGTTGATGATGAGGAGGAGTTCGCGAACACCCTGGCCGAACGCCTGACCATTAGAGGAGTTCGGGTACGAACAGCTCACGACGGAGAATCCGCCATCGAGATGGTGAACGACGATCCGCCTCATGTGGTGGTGCTGGATGTGCTCATGCCCGGGATGGGCGGCCTGGACGTTCTGCGCATGATCAAGAGCATTCACCCGGAGACGCAGGTCATTCTTCTGACCGGGCAGGGATCGACACGGGGAGGCATGGACGGCATGAAACACGGGGCATTCGACTACCTCATGAAGCCGGTGAAAATCGAGGAACTCTTGGCCAAGCTCAAAGAAGCCGTTGCAAGCACAGAATCAAAATGATCCCTCGGAGACGACCCTATGACTGGATCCCCGATCGATGAAACCGCATTTATCGGCAAACTTACCGCGGGCGCCACTCACGAAATCAGGAACGTGCTCTCCGTCATCAAAGAGTCCGCGGGACTCATGGAAGACCTCCTCGACGTAGAAGGTGCCGATCCGTTCCCGCACGGAGACAAGTTCCGGAAGATGATCGCAAACATTCTGGGACAGATCGAGCGCGGATCCACCCTCCTAAAGGGCCTCAACACCCTGGCCCATGCCACCGATGATCGAATGAGAGCGGTTGATGTGAGGCAGGTAGTGGAATGCCAGTCCATGCTTCACGCGCGATTCAGTCGTCTCAAAGGGGTCACCCTCACTGCGAGTCAATCCGTGCCCCAGGCTTACATAATAACCGACCCTGTGCGGCTTCATTTCGCAGTGTGTGAGGTCATTGATGTTCTCCTGGAAAAGGCGTCAGCGGGATGCGACATCGCTCTGGCATACGAAGTGGAAGACGGTCGACTTGCCATGGAATGTTCACTGGGGCCCGGGGAGAAGTTGCCCGAAGACTGGGACGCTGTGGAAGTCCGCGATGAAACCTGGCAAACGGCCCGGAGCGTTGTGGAAAGTCTTGGGGGTTCTGTTGAGGTCCGGACTTCGGAGCGATCTGCAAGGCTGACGTTTCCCTTGGGTCGTGATCGCTCTGCGGAGGCGTGAACCACTTTGGGACGATATGAAACGCCAAAACGTCCCATACTGTGCCATACTGTCTTTCTGTGCGCCCCGCTATCCCACTAACCCAATTATACTGGGCTCCCTGGATGTGGCGCACTTCTTGCATCTGTAACGCGGTAACTGATGAAATCATGCAAGGAGGCACATCATGGCATTCCTCGATACAATCCAAAAATGGTCGGCAGCCATTGCCTTCGCGGAAGCCGGAGAGTTTGACACAGCCCGCCAAATCGCGGGAATCAAGGGCTCCCCAGCAGAGTCGCCCAGCACCCTCTTTGAGAGAATAGAGAAAATGTCTGTCGCGGTGGCGTTTGCAGAAGAAGGACTCTTCAAGGAGGCCTCGGATCTCTTAGGGCCTGCTCAGGTTAGGGAACCGGAGGAGTCCCGTCCAAGTTTTCTCGAAATCGTCGGCCTTCAGCACGTCCCGGCGCGCATGTATGTGATGACCGCCTGAGGCGGCCGGTCCTGTCATGGCGGAACGGATCCTCATAGCCGAGGAAGACGACCGTCTGCGGGAAGTGCTCGCCCACAGACTGAGGCGACTTGGCGCAGACGTTCAGAATGCTTCGGATACCGCGACAGCGGCCGAGATCTTGAACCGTAACGAAATCGACGTTGCGGTTATCGGTTTGGTCGGGTTCGAGAGTGACGGACTCGAGTTGCTGAAGATTTGCAGGTTGATTAAGCCTCCAGCAGAGGTTATACTCCTTGTCGGAAAACATCAGGGCTCTTTGGCGATTAAGGGAATGAAGCTCGGAGCGTTCCGGGACGCGCAGCTACCCATTCATGTTGAGTCGCTTCAGGAGATGATTCACGAGGCCTACGTCACCGGAGCGAATAGGAACCGACAGAGGAAGAGAAGCGTCGCCGGTGCATTGTCCGACATCTTCGCAGCGGTCACGTTTGCCGAGCACGGAGAGTTTGAGACAGCCAAAGAGATAAGTGGCCACGGCCGGGCGGACAACGATGCAGAGTAATTCATCGGAGAAGCCCGGGTCGCTGAACAGGGAGGCACCAAATGAAAGAGGCCAAGATACTTCTGGTTGACGACGAGGAAGATTTCGTAAAGACTCTCGCAGAGCGCCTCAGCGTAAAGCAAGTTGTTCCGAAGCCGCCCGGGGTTGCGCTGACTGGAGAAGCAGCGTTGGCCTCGTTGCAAGACGAAGTCCCGGATGTTATGGTCCTGGATCTGCGCATGCCGGGAATTGACGGCATGGAAGTCCTCAAAAGGGTAAAGCGGTACTACCCGGAGGTTGAGGTTGTAATACTAACCGGCCACGGGTCAGACAAGGACCGCGAGGAGGCCGAGCGTCTCGGCGCGTTCGACTACCTGGAGAAGCCGGTCAACATCGACACGCTTGTCACCACCATACGAAAGGCATTGGTTCAGAAGTGGGACGAAACGATGGTGGCGAGCACGTTTGCGGAAGCGGGCGAGTTTGAATCCGCGGAAGAATACTTGAAAGAGAAGTGAGTGTGGCGGTCTTGTAAAGGGAGATTTTATGTCAACGAGGGTACTCCTGGTAGATGATGAACAGCATTTTGTCGAGCCTCTTTCCGAGCGTCTAAGCAATCGAGGTTTTGAGACCGGGATAGCTTTTGGTGGAGATGAGGCCATATCCCTGGTGGAAGCGCACGATTGGGATGTGGTTGTCCTGGACGTACTTATGCCGGGAAAGGACGGCACGGAGACGCTACGCGAGATCAAGAAGATCAAGCCGCTCGTCGAGGTGATCATGTTGACAGGCCATGCCTCGGTTGAAAGTGCGATCGAAGGTATGAAGCTCGGCGCGTACGACTATCTGATGAAGCCTACGGATCTGAAGGACCTGGTGGAGAAGATCAAGAGAGCACAGGGCAGGAAAGAAGAGCACGAAGACCGAATTCGCCAGGCGGAGATCAACCACATCGTCAAGACCAGGGGATGGTAAATCATCCGGGAATGCGCTCATAATGCTGCTGTCTGTTGTGAGCCGGCACCGGGGAAGCTCTCAACCCGAGAGAGTTTTCATTGGGCCCGGATAAAGAATTGACTGCGACATTAGATTGGACCTTTTTCAAGCAATTCAGTTTGAAACCCAACACTCATGAGCAGTGGCCGATTATCGAGCCACTTGTCTGCGGCGAGGTTCGCTCTCTCTCGCCATGAGTGCAGGCCGGAGGTGTGAGGTGGATCAAATCAAGGTAAAGGACGCAATGGTTCCACTCGAGGAATACACGACAGTGGCCCATGATGCATCGTTGTACGACGCCATACTCGAACTTGACGCGGCCAGAGAACGTCCCAATAGCCGGAAATCGGAGCACCGTTCGGTCGTCATAATCGACGATGACAAAAAGGTGATGGGCAAGCTGACGTATCACGACATTCTCCGGGGACTCGAACCGAGATACGGCAAGATCGGCGATGTGAAAAGGATGCGGCGTTTCGGCCTCAGCCAGGAATTCCTGACGTTTATGCGAAAACACTTCGGACTATGGGAGGGCTCCTTTCGGGATCTCTGCCAGAAGGCCGTCCGCATGAATGTAAAGGATGTGCTGGAACCTCCCGGTCCCGATCTCTATGTGGATGAAGACAGCGCAATAGAAGATGCCGTGCATCAGCTCATGATCGGGACCGACGTTTCACTCCTGGTCACCCGTGGCGACGAAGTTGTGGGTATTCTGAGGCTGATTGACGCGTTCTACGTGGTTTGTGAAGAAATCAAGGCTTGTAGGTCGTAAGCTCCGTATCGGTCGAAGAATCTTGGGTAGGAGATGGACAATGACAGCTCAGACTGAGGCCGCTTTCAATGGGTCGAGCATCGATTGGAAGCGGATCTTGTTCATGTTGACGGGAGTGGCGCTCTTCATAGGCGTCTACTATTCGCCCCCATGGTCTGATGCGGTGGATCCGGCGGGAAAGCACTTTCTCCTGTCCAGAGAAGGAAAGGGAGCGCTCGCGGTTTTCTTGCTCGCAGGAACCTGGTGGGTATTTGAGGTTGTGCCGATCGGTGTAACGAGTCTGGCTATAGGGACCCTGCAAGCGCTTTTCTTGATTCGGCCCGCCAAAAAGGCCTTCACCGACTTCATGGACCCGTCGGTCCTTTTCATTTTCGCGTCCATCGTCATTGGGATGGTCTTCACAAAAACCGGACTGACCAAGAGACTGGCATACCGGATGCTCATGATCGTTGGGGAAAAGACGAGCATGATCTATCTGGGAGTGTTTGTGGTGACTGCCGCTCTGACTCACATCATGGCTCACACCGCGGTCGCCGCCACGATCTACCCGCTGCTGCTTGCCATATACGCTCTTTACGGTGAGGACAACAAGCAAACCAAGTTCGGCAAAGGCCTGTTTATGGGGATGGCATACGTCGCCGGCGCGGGGAGTATTGTCACGCTGCTGGGCGCGGCCCGTGGCGCCGTGGCCATCGGCTTCTTCAAGGAGATCATCCATCGTGATGTCTCTTTCTTTGAGCTTGCGTACTACATGTTCCCGATCGGTTGGTTGATGGTGTTCGTGCTCTGGGGATTCTTCATGGTTTTCTTCAAACCGGAAAAGAAGACCATACCCGGACTCAGAGACAAGGCAAGGGACTTGAACGCGGCCCTGGGCGGCATCACGAAGATGGAAATTCTGGCACTGGCTATTATCGGAGGAGCGATCCTGGTAATGTCGCTCCGATCATTTGTTCCCGCCCTCCAGCCCATCGACAAGACCGCGATCATTTTGATGTCGACTATCCTATTTTTCGTTTTTAGGATTTTGAGCATCGATGATCTGGAACAGATTCCCTGGAACATCATCCTGCTCTTTGCCGGCGCCATGAGTATAGGTTTCTGTCTGTGGGAGACCGGGGCCGCGAAATGGATGGCCGTTAAATGGCTGGCGCTTTTCCAGGAATCCGGCGGGTTTATCTTTATCATGAGCATCGCATTCTTCGTGATGATCATGACGAACTTCATCATGAACGTAGCCGCGATCGCCATCTCGCTCCCGGTTGCGCTGGTCATTGCTCCCTATCTGGGCGTTGCCCCGGAAGTGATTCTGTTTGCAGCGCTGGTTGTTGCCGGTATGCCGTTTCTCCTCCTGGTAGGCGCGGCCCCGAACGCCATTGCGTACGAATCCAAGCAGTTCACCAGCGGCGAGTTCTTCCTCTGGGGACTGCCGGCAAGCGTCATACTGATGGTTGTGGTGGGACTGGCGGTGTGGTTCGTCTGGCCGCTCATGGGAATGCCGATCTCCGTTGCCCCGTAATTGTGGGACAAGACGGGACTGCCGGGGCTAAGGGTGTGTCACGGAATAGACCTCGCACCAGGTTGCTGACCTATTTGTAGGGGCGGACCTACGTGTCCGCCCTTTCCCACAAGCGCGTGCCTTGCACTTGGGCAGACAGGTAGATCTGTCCCTACAATCGGCCCGGCAATGTGTTGCGACGTTTATTTTGTGCATCACCCTAAGGCCGATAAACGATTACAACCGGCGAGTGTGGTAAGAAAGAGGAGATTGTGTAATGAGAATGGCCACGGCTCTCTGCGTGATGATGAGCGCTTGCACGGCACTGCTTCTTGGTGGTGCGGCATGGGCTGAAGACACGCACTCAAAATCGGAAGCGGTCCTGATCATTCAGGGTCAGGTCCAGGATGAAACAGGGAGTCCGATAGGTGATGCCAGGGTCAAGGTATTTCATGACGGTCATCCCTTTCAAGGCGAAATGAATGCCGCTCAGGGCGCCGGAGGCCATGGCGATAGCGGCGGCCGGGGCCCGGCTGTCACGGCCTCCAACGGTCTGTACATGATCTGGGTCAAGTCGAATCCGGACCGGATCACCGATGGCAACTGGGCGGTTAAGGTTTCAAAGCCAAGCTTCAAGTCAACTGAGCTCATTCCGCTCACTAATCCGGCAGAATCAGGGGTGGATTCGCACGGCCTGCGTCAGTACAACGCATCAGTGTCGCTCACCTTGAAGCGGTTTCAGGGAATAGCCTTCTGGCTTGCCCTGGCGGTGCTGGTCGGAATCTATGTGCTGATCAGTTTTGAATTGGTGCATCGCACCCTGGCCGCGTTCCTGGGAGCAGGAGTGATCCTCCTGATCACCCACACGTTAGGACACTTTGACAGCTCCTTTCAGATCCTCACGTTTGAGCAGGCCCTCCATGCGGTCGACTGGAACGTGATCTTTCTCCTAATGGGTATGATGATCATCGTCGGTGTGCTCAAGGAATCGGGTGTGTTCCAATGGATGGCGTACAAGGCCTTTCAATACTCCGGCGGCCGCATCTTCGTATTGAGCGCAGTGCTTTGCCTAGTCACCGCGGTTCTCAGTGCATTTCTCGACAACGTTACAACCATGTTGCTCTTGACGCCGGTCACCATCGAGATTGCTCTGGTGCTGGGGATCTCGCCGTTTGCGTTTCTCATACCCGAGATCATGGCCTCGAACTTCGGCGGGACCGCGACGCTGATCGGGGATCCACCCAATATCATGATCGGTTCGTACGCGGGGTTGACCTTCAACGACTTCGTCATCACTCTGACCCCGCCCGTCATCGTCGCCTTGGCCGCACAGATCCTCTACACCAAATGGTATTACGGAAGGGATTACGAGAAGGCGAAGGTCGACGACGTTCCTGAAATGATCAGTTTCCTGAAGGAGAAGTATCAGATAACCAACTACACGATCCTGGCCTCGGGCGGCGCGGTACTGGCCGGTGTGGTTATGCTCTTCATCCTCCACGGCATGTTTCACATGCAAGTGAGCGTGGCCGCGCTCTTTGGCGGCGCAACGATTCTGCTCGTCAGCCGGGTGGACATCGTGGAGATCCTGGAGCGCGATATCGAGTGGCCTTCACTCATCTTCTTCATCATGCTCTTCATTGTGGTGGGCGGGGCGGAGGAGACCGGCATTCTTCAGTACATCGCTGATTGGCTCATGAAACTGTGCGCCAATAATCTGATCCTGGCCGTGCTCCTAATCATGTGGACGTCCGCAATCCTCTCCGCTATCGTGGACAACATCCCTTTCACGGCAACGATGCTGCCGGTTGTCGCGTTTCTCAGCAAGACAATTCCGGGGGCCGAGTCCGGTGTCCTCTGGTGGGCGTTGGCGCTCGGCGCGTGCTTTGGTGGCAACGCCACGATTATCGGTGCTTCCGCGAACGTCATCACCATCGGCATTGCGGAGAGGGCAGGTCATAAGATCACCTTCTTGGATTTCATCAAGCATGGCACTCCGATCACCATCGTCGGGCTGATCATCGCGTCGGCCTATCTGATGTTGATACTCTGATTGCGCGGCGCCATGTACGTGAAATGTGACACTACATGGCCTTGAGCGCAACTTGGTATGACACCGAGGCCACGGTGATTGGTCCGGAGTAGGACCGGCATCTTGCCGGTCATTCCGGCGCCGGGGGCAACTCCCAGGGGTGTCGAGCGGCCGGTCGTTGGGACGAATCTTGTATTCGCCCTTTCCGGCAGGACAGATGGTCAGAAAAATAGGACGCCCCTACAACCCGGAAACAGATCTGCTGTGCCCATGAAGGTCCAGGCCCTTGAATCAATATGCCGGCCCGGTGAACGTTCACGGGGCACAGAGGGCACAGAGAAGAGTAAGAATATTGAACCACAGAGACACAGAGGGCACAGAGAAGAGTAAGAAGTTGACTCACTTACGTGCAAAGACATCGAGCCGATCCAGGTGGGGCCACGCTGGGTACGCGGACCGGCAAGATGCCGGTCCTACTATGGCAGTTGCGCTCCTGTGTGTGCGCCCTTTTACCATCCGTTAAACTCGAGAACGTGGTCGTTCCCGGTCCCCCCGTATAACTGAATAGTTACCCTTGCATGCTATTGGGCTGTCCAATCTCGCGCGTATTGTGATATCCTTGGTCGTTCAGGAGAAACGGCATGGTATCCCAAGATGAAATGATCGCCATAATTGAGAACATCGAGGGGAATAAGGACAATCTCCGTCGGTTGCTGGAACAGATCAAGACCGGTGTGAGCGTTATCCCTTTTGTGGGCGCTGGGTTGACCATGCCCTTCGGGTTTCCGGGATGGACGGAATTCCTCCTGGGTCTTGCGCGGACAGCCGGAATCGAGGCGAAGATCCGCAAGCGCATCAGCGCGGATGAGTATGAAGAAGCAGCCGAAGATCTACTGGCCGCGTTGCGGAAACGGGTCTTTGACGACGCGATTGACAGCGCTTTCGGAAACCACAAGCTCGACGATGTGAAGCTTGCGGGCGCGGTTTCGCATTTGCCGAGACTGGCATCGGGTCCGGTCATCACCACCAACTTCGATCATGTCCTGGAAAAGGTGTTCGACAACGCGGGGCGCAAGTTTGAACACGTAGTCTGGGGTTCCAAGGCTGGAATGGTGATCAAGGCCTTCCACGAGGACCGCGGGTTTCTGTTGAAGATTCACGGCGATGTGGAGGACGGCACAGATCGGGTGCTCACACTGAGCGATTATGAAAAACACTACGGGGACACCGATCCGACCAAGATTGACAGTACCCGAGATCTGCCCAAGTTGCTCCGGCTCATGTTGGAGAGCCGCCCGCTGTTGTTCATCGGGTGCAGCCTGAATCAGGATCGCACGCTGGATGTGCTGGAGAATGTGGTGCGGGGTTTGCCCGATATCGCGCATTACGCGATTGTGCCGAAACCCGCCAAGGAAGCCGAATACCTTAGCCGAGTCAAATTCCTTTCCCGTCATGGAATCAGACCCATATGGTATCCCGAAGGAGGACATGAGCTGATCGAACCGCTCCTGGCCTATCTGGTGAAGGCTCGCGGTGATCGGATCGAACCGAGCAAGCCCCAAAGGTGGAAGAATCGACTCCTCTCCGGTCCTGGTGATCCGCTGCTGGGTCACAGAAGCGGGTTCTTCGGCAGGGTTGACGCGCTTCAGAAGGTGATAGAATTCCTCAACAGTGATGAAACCTTGGGCGCGATTACCGCGTCCGCGGAAATCTACGCTATCAAGGGCGCTCCGGGAATCGGGAAGACGGAACTCTGCAAAGAGGCGCTCAAGCTGTACATGACCGAACACCCGGAACAAAGGGTCTATTACGTGGAACTCGCTGAAGCCGGGGATGAGGCCGGTTTTCTCACCCGATTGGCCGAAGCCTTTGAAATGGGCCAGGCCCTTGGTCGAGACGATGTCCTGGCCGCGGTGAGCAAGAATCCCGGGATCATATACCTGGATAACCTGGAGGATGTCCTTGCAGACGAATCTGCTATTGAACTGCTGACGGGTCTTGCAGAGGTCCCCGGGGCCCGGGTCATGGCCTCGTCCCGTGAAACGCTCCCTGGGATCGCCCGGAACATTTCAATCGAACGGCTCGATCCGAAATCCGCGATCGATCTGTTCGCGCAGGAATGGGAACGCAGCGGGACCACCGCCACCCTGAGTGATGCCCCCGAGCTTCGAGAGTTTGTGGAAAAGGACCTTGACCGCCACCCGCTCTCTATAGTTTTGGTCGCGGCCCAGGCGTACCTATACAACTCCCTCAAGGGTCTGCGTGATTCCTGGAAACAAAGGTCGATCAAACTGGCAAAGCTGCCCCGGGGCCCTGAAGACCGCCTGACGAGCCTGGACGTATCTCTATCCGGTTCATTGGAGGTTGTGCTTAAGGAATTGCCCGAGGCTGTCAAGCTGTGGGGATTGTTGGGCCTGTTTCCCGAGGGCATGTCTCAATCAGCATGGAACGCGATATTTGGAGAACAACTCGCACAAGCGCAAGAACAGCGAGCGATCCTGATCAGGCTGAACATCGTGGAACAGGAAGACAATGGAGCGCTTCAAATGCTGGCCCCCTTGCGGCAATTCATCCTTGCCAAGGCCGACAAAAAAGAGGCAGGTCTCAGCAAATCAGTGTTGGCCGAGACCGCGTACCCCTATTTCCTTGGGGTCGCACGAGAAGCTGACGAGCACCACTTCGATGACGCGCACATTGCAACGTTCAACGCGCTGTTGGCCGAGTTCCCCAACATTCATCACTTCATCTTATTTGCCGGGCCCCTGGGCGATGATTGGCCCAAAAAGCTGTCCCAGTTGAGTTTTCACCTGCTCAACTACTACCAGTTTCGAATACTGTTGGGGCGGGAAACGCTGGAATATCTTTTGGGGCTTCAGCGAGAAGCCGACCTCACAGCGCGGATTGCGGAGAGCAGTCATTATCTCGGCTACCTGGAGCGCCGGCTGGGCAATCTCGATAAGGCGCGGAAACTATTCGAGCAAGCTGTGGAACTGTACAAAGCTGAACAGTCCAACCTTGGACTGGCAAACACAATCCGGAGTCTCGGGGACCTGGAGCGCCGGCTGGGCAATCTCGAAGAGGCGCGGAAACTCTACGAGCAAGCTGTGGAACTGTACAAAGCTGAACAGTCCAACCTTGGACTGGCAAAC
>CAZGNL010000010.1:0-4461 GCA_964527475.1 uncultured Syntrophaceae bacterium | reverse complement strand
ACAATCCGGAGTCTCGGGGACCTGGAGCGCCGGCTGGGCAATGTCGATAAGGCGCGGAAACTCTACAAGCAAGCTGTGGAACTGTACAAAGCTGAACAGGACAACCTTGGACTGGCAAACACTATCCGGAGTCTGGGAGACATGGAGAAAGAGGCGGGGCGCCTCCCCGAGGCCAGGGCCCTGTACATCGAGGCGAGGGACCTGTACGTTGCGGAAAGGGACCCAATGGGTTTGGCTTACACGTTGAGCGAACTGGCCCGTGTCGCGCACGCTCATGGGGAGGAGGATGAGAGGGACCGGTTGCTCAAAGAGGCCCTGGAAGCGGCCAACGCGAGCAACGCCCCACCGGTTGTGGAGTACGTCGAAGATGTGGCGCGAGACATCAGCCCGGAACTGTAGAAAGTGTCTCACAATTCACCGGCTGACGATAATCGTAGCACCCCGGGCCACCCACCTGCCCGGCGTGTTACGATTTTCGGGGACGACCGAGTTTTGAGACACTTTCTTGATCCCTGGGTCCGAAATCCATTCCCCAGCGGGAGTCCCGAAGGGACGACAGATAGCGAGCACGTAATGGTTCTGTCGTCCCTTCGGGACTCATTCCAATGCGCGTTCAAACAGGTGATAAAGAGCACTGCTGGGCAAGCCGGCAGTGGCACCCAAGAAACCGATCTCACTCTCTTGATTGCGCATTGGTATCAGGTGTTCTGCAATGGCCCTTACCCGGCGATGAATCCCCGGGCTATTTTCTGACGCCCCTTCAGGGCTACGGTCTTTCGAGAAAGAAGCGAGAAAGAAGGGGCACGCCAATGAGTCAATCCGTGATTACTTTTGATACCAATGCGCTTTCAAAGAGGGAACATATGGCTCAAGTCCGGAAGGGAGAAATCCCCCCTGCCCCCCTTTGCTAAAGGGGGGTCGTTCGGGTCCCCCCCTTTGAAAAAGGGGGGTTAGGGGGGATTTTGAGACTCGGTCCTTCACCTGTACACTGTACTTCTTTGAACGCAACTTGGTATCACTCTCTTGATTGCGCATTGGTATGAGAACCGCAATATGCCTGATCGGTGGCCGCTAATGGAGATCTCTCAGATACCCGACACCACCCAATTGTCTCATTTGCTGCGCGATCCAATGCCTTCTTCGCATCACATACCGCGATGGATGCCGCACTCTCAGTCGCTTAGGATTCGGAAGTACCGCGGCCAAAAGAGCCGCGTCTCTTGTTGTCAGGCGGGAAGGCCTTTTCTTCAGGAGACTTTCCGAAGCCGCGCACACCCCATACGCGCCGTTTCCAAACTCCGCTATGTTCAAGTAGACTTCCAGTATGCGCGTTTTGCTCCAGAGCAATTCCAGGAGGACCGTATAGTATGCCTCCAATCCCTTCCTCACATAGCTTCGGCCAGACCACAAGAATAGATTCTTGGCCACCTGTTGGGTGATTGTGCTCGCTCCCCGCAGGCGACCTCCTCTCTTGCCGTCCTCCAAGGCATCCGAGATCGATTCAAAATCAAAGCCCCAATGATAGGGGAACTTCTGGTCTTCGGCAGCCACGACGGCAAGAGCCATCTTGGGGGAAATCAATTCCCAGGGGACCCATCGGTACCGAATAGTCGGCTCGCTTCCTCCCTGGAAAAATCTGAGAACATGCCTTTGAGCCATGACCGCGCTCGTGGGAGGTGGGACCCAGCGCAAACAGAGCACCGATACAACTGAGACCGCCATGCCGGCAAGCATTGTACGTCCCAGGATGGTCAGGAGCTTGGATGCCCTTTCCCGGGCAGTCTCTTTCTCTTTCGAGTGGTCGTCGTCAGACATGAATTCCTCGGTCTGCAAGATTGTCTCCGGCGGGGTGTTTACCTGAGAATGGATGGACTGGGAGATCTTCCGAGTTCCGTCTTGGACCCGCTATCCAAGAGGGCGTAGCACATGCTGCGCCCCTACGCCGGAGCCCCGCCACTTTTGGGGCATATTCATGTTTCGTTGTGCCTGATTTCTTGGCATGAGCGTTTACCTGAAAACAGATGAGCCGGGATGACCCTGACGACTCGCCTTGCACCGACTATCCAAGAGGGCGTAGCATGCTACGCCCCTACGCGTGGGACCGGCGCAATTCCTGCCGGGATAACGCGGCTGCCCGTCATGCTACGCCCCTACTCGTGGGACCGGCGCCTTGCGGACATTTTCGTACTTCGTTGTGCCTTTGTTTCCAGGCATGTATGTCGGTATCAATCTCCCACCCGGCGGATCTGGAAATCTTCTTGTGCAAGGAATCCGGGCAGGTTCCTGATCACGGACCGATAGAATTCTCTGATTTCTTCGGAGCGTTCGTCCCAGGGCACAGGTTCGAGAACCTCCGAATTCGTCGCCGGCTCATAACCGGGCATGAATATCCACCGGCGTGCGAGGATGTGCTTTCTGTGGTGATCGTGCTCCAGCCTCGCCAAAAGCTCGATCTCCTCGGATTTGAATTGGAACCATTCCGCGTCCCAGTCGGTTAAAGGTTGTACCACACACCCTACGGTCCGAAGCATCGTCACTGCATGATCCGCCTGGGTCCTGAACATCTCTCTGAAGGCCTTTGGTAGGTCGTTCCAGGGAGCGTCGGCTTCCTTTCTTGTCAGATCCTCGATCAAAGAGCTTTGTCGATCGAGGTATTCCTCATGTATGTCACGGGCCAGGATCTCACGGGTTCCGCCCAAGATCAGCCGGCGGGTGCAGGTTCTGTCAAAAAGTCCGAAGACGGACAGTGTTCCGGTCCCGTCCCCCCCTTCTTTCACCCCCTGAAACAGACGGGCCAATCCTTTTTCGTGAGTCATGCGGACAACCACGGGAACGCCATGGGCTTTTGTCTTTTCGTGCAAGAGCAGAGAGGCCGCCATAGCCAGGGAATCGCTATCAAGGCAAAGATAAATGGAGGTGACATCCAAGCGGCCGGCTGAATCATAGAGGAACTCGGCACGGTGAAATCCAGGGGATCTTACGTCCATGGCCACGGCCTTGAGATCACACACTTTTTCGAGGAGTGGAAAGTGCAATTGGAGGTAGTCTTTTTTGTTGACCGCGTCTCTATCCACTATGGTCATCTTTATGTGCAGGCCCGAGTCCCTGTGGATGTGTCGCCAACTCCGGGCCGCGTGGGCTACCAGACTTTCTCCCATACGGCCTAACCCCACCACGAGGATGTGTGGCGGCTCTTCACTGTTGCCTGCGATTGGTGGATAGTCGTTCAGGATCGCGCGAGCGCCCCTCTCGAAAACGTTGAAGAACTCCAGTCGAAAGGAATCATGATCGCCGATTGCCGTCTCACGTGCTCTGAGCAGATTGAGTAGTTGGGCGTCCACGATTTGGACAATACATCTGAGCGGCCGGCCTTTTCGCCCTTGTACCAGATGCCTTGCATTCATGGCGATCTCTGCATTGATCCCGTCATCGCCGCACATGGCAACCAGATAGGCGGCTTTGTGGACTCCGGCCTCTACAAGTGTCTCCGCGTCGGAAGCGTCTCCGACCAACACAATGGCCCCGTGCTCCCGACACTGTTCGATGGCGTCGTTCCCGCCGTCATGTTCAATGACGACAACACGGTCTCCTGTGGATTTGCACGATCTTGCCAACTCAAGGCCTCTCCTCCCGAGTCCGCAGATTACAATGTGGTCTCGGAAAAACCGCATCCTGAGTCGCTGAATCTGTTCCTGGAAAACCATAGCCAGCGCCTGAACAGCTGTGTACAGAGTCGTAGCGGGCGCCAGCAGACGCGCGGCCTCCAATTCCCAGCTTATTTTCCCTGTGATGGATCCGGATTCCACGGTGAAGAGCTGAAGTGTCAGGTAGAAGACGTCCCACGTAGAACGAATCTCACCCGTCGCGGCAAAATGCTTCCTAAACCCCACAAAGCCCAGGAGCATGGCCAATATCCACATTCCAGCTATGACAGCCCATTTGTAGTTCTGAAAGCTGCGGACCTTTTCCACATAGAACCGTCTTACTGACTCGATCCAACCATTTTGCAGACCTTGTTCGGCCGACGCGCTCACCGTTTTCTCCCATTACTCAGACTCAGGACCCTAAATTGGTGTTTCAGCGTAGCACACGACCTGATGCCACGCAACGAAAACGCCGGGCATGAAGCAAGCCTTCAGATGGGAGGGGGATTTCAAGTATATCCAATGAGTTCGGAAGCTGTCGTGGACAGGTCTTTGAACGGCGCGTAGCATGCTACGCCCTCTGTATGCCGGGTATGACGAAGAGCACACTTGCAATCTCGATATCCGTGAGAACTTTCGGGAACTACTATAATACCAATGCGCAATCAAGAGAGTGAGGTCGGTTTCCTGGGTGCCACTGCCGGCTTGCCCAGCAGTGCTCTTTATCACTTGTTTGAACGCGCATCGGCATAAGTCATCCTGCGTAATCGTTCACCACGAAGCTTAAACCAAAGGGGGTGCTGGGAGTCCGGTTCGG
>CAZGNL010000009.1:0-59673 GCA_964527475.1 uncultured Syntrophaceae bacterium | reverse complement strand
AAGTGGACCATCGCAAAAACAAAAAAGGTGACAAATGCTTAAGTCAACAGCATTGACCCACACCCAGCCGTGCTACGATTTCCGACAGACGCCAATTTTGAGACACTTTCCATGCTACGCGCCCTACGAAGCCCCGCCCCCTGAAACTGAATGGTTTCTTTCATGCACGGACCGGCATTGCAATCCCCCAGCGGTGCTGATAGCATTAGTTTTTTCGTGCGGACGAACCGCTGGAAGAGGTGTGCATGCGCATATATGGTGTGGCGGACATACACAGCCGGGTCGGTAGGTTCGCGAGGATCAGGCGCAACATTGAGAAGCTCAAACCTGATCTGCTGGTGGTTGCCGGGGACCTGTGTTCGTACATCAATCCGCGGCAGGTTGTGCCGGAGCTATACAGTATGCCGGCGCCTGTGCTGGCGATTCGTGGAAACACGGATCCGCGCAGGGTTGACGATCTGCTGGAACAGCACCCCAATACCACGTCGCTCCATTTGAAGCAGGTGGTCATTGATGGGACCTCTTTTGTTGGAGTGAGCGGCGCGATTCCGGTCCCTTTTAGAACCAGGATGCGTTTCAGGGAAAGGCGCCTCAGGAATAGGCTCGAATCACTATTAAACGAGGATTCCGTCCTGGTTACACATCCCCCGCCGTTCGGCACGCTGGATGAGGTATTTGGGAAGTTTCACGCGGGAAGCCCGAACCTCCACAGAATTGTTTCCATTTGCCAACCGCGAGTGCTGATCTGCGGTCACATTCACGAAAGACCGGGCACAGCATTCATCGGAAATACGCTTGTGGTCAACTGCAGCATGGGCCGCGGAGGAGCGGGCGCAATAATTGATGTAGAGAACGGCCGTCCAGCGGAAGCGTACCTCTTACCACGGGGTCGGTAGAGCGCTCGGACACTGTAGTCCCCTTGCGGTGATTTGGTGAGAGAGGGGGCAAAGGAAAGGCCGCCAATAGAGCATCAAATCCGGTTCAATACGTCTTCCAGCGTAGCTGCAACCTCCTCGATGGACAAATCCGTAGTCTTTCCAAACCTTCTTCCATGTGCAATGTGGTCCCTGTATTCCACGATCTGTTTCAACCTATCCCCAAGTTCCGGAGGTAGCTTTCTTTCGAGAAGGTTTCTCACGCCGGACAAGTTGTCAAGTTGATTGGGCTGCTTGACGAATCCGCTGATGGATTTATGAAAAGGCTTATCGTCCGGGTAGTGTTGCTTGATTAAGGTCCTGGCTGTGCCTACGGCAGTGCCGATCCTTGCAGAGACTATTCCTTCAAATGTAGCGACGATCTCCAGGTACATACTGTCGAAAAGCTGGTCCTGCAGTTCCTTGAAGTACCGAGTCCCGAAATCCCGTTTGCGTTTCTTCTGCCCCGCCACGATCGGGAAACGCAATTGTTTGCTGAGAAACGTGTTTGACTTATTGCGCTTGGAGGCGTCCACAGCATAGCGGCAAATGCCCATGAGCGAGGTGTACCTCTGTCCAGGGTCTCTTGCAACAGCTCAGGTTCGGCCATGCCCGTATTCCTCCAGCATCTCCTCCAAGATCCTTTCAAACGCATCGCGATCAAACGGATGCCTATCGGCCTTGGTCTTGATATTCGCTACTTGCCAGTCGGATTGTTCGGGTCCGTTCTCATACCGAAGGATCAAGTATTTTCCACCTTCAAACTTGTCCTGAAAGAAATCTATTCGTCCTTGGGCACCGATTATGAGTCTGCCCACAGGCTCCATGACCAGCCATTCGTCCGCAATTTCGATCACCAGCTTGTCAGTTTGGCAATTGCCCAATTGTTCCTCTGAGAGCGTCATCTTCTCGCGGCGCACCGTAATGCCGGCGTACTGTTCCTCAAGAAGCTCCTTGAGCCATCCGTCCACGGTCTTCAGGAGCTTATCCACCTGAGCTATCCACTCCCGCCGCGTCTTGTCCCAATCGACTTCTTCGGCTTTCTTCTGTGCTGTAAGCTTGAGCACGAGATCTTTTACGCCCATAAGTTTCGCCTCCCGGTTCCCAAGTCCAAATGACCTGCCGATTGACAACGTTGCGCTGAAACATTTCACAGATTTAGTATGTTCCACCGCGGTAAGCCGACTCAAGCCCTTAGAACTTGAAATCAACTTTGATCTTGAAGATATTCCTGGCGGGGAGTTCGAGGACATCTATTCCGGTCTTGTCGATCAGTTCTTTGATTGTGCGTTCCTTTTCAGGCAGGGAAGGCGCAATCAGAGTGAACCAGACATTGTATTCGTGTTTTCGTTGGTAGTTGTGAGTGACGCCGGAACATGCGTTTACGGTGCGCACGAAGGAATCAAAGTGCTCTTCGGGCACGCGGGCCGCACACAGGGTGCTCACGAAGCCTATGCCCCTGGAGTTGATTGAGGCGCCCAGGCGACGAATGATCCCCTGTTTTCGCAGGCCGGCGATGCGGGCGAGGACTTGTTCCTCGTCCATACCGATTCTAAGGCCGATGACCCGATATGGGTGGGATTCGACCGGGAAATCGGATTGGATTTCGTTCAGAAGCGCTTTGTCTTTTTCGTCCATGATGTTTACCTGAAAATAGATGAGCCGGGATGACCCTGACGCTTTGCGTTGCACCGACTATCCAAGAGGGCGCAGCATGCGGCACCCCTACGGCCGGGACCCACGACCTTGCGGACATTTTCATGCTCCGTTGTCGCTTTCTTGCGATGAAAGTCGGTATCACTGCTGAGTTTCCACCGAGACGGTGACCCGCTTCGGCTTCACGGAGTCGATCCTGAGTCCATCGGGCTTCACGATCACCGGGATAGCTACTTTCTTCTTGTCTATCAGCGCTGAGATTTCGACCGGTTCGGTCACAACGGACTTTAGTTTCGTGAAATCGGTCTCAAGCGCTCTCACGTTGACTGTGAGAGGGGTAACCGACACCCTCAATCCCTCCGGGAGATCACCTACGATGCTGGGGGTCACCATAATCTTCTTGGTTACGGACGCATCTATGTGCAGGCGCAAATCAGACGGCCGGATCTTTGCCATTGCAATTCCAGGCGGGACCTGAAGATTCTTCTTGGAGATTCTGAAGTAGTTAAGGCCGGTTACCACATTGCCCAAATCCACTACTGCCCGGACGGATCTCGGATTCAGGTTGGTCAGGCCGGCCTGAGATCCTTTGACCCGAACCTCCAGGTGATCCATCCACTTACCGGTTATCTCCATGCCCGCGGGAAGATTTGTATACTGAATAGGCACTTCTATGCCCAGTTCCGAGCGCTGGGGCCCAACAATGACAAACCACAGCACAACTGCGGTAAGGAACGACAGCATTCTCAACCGCCAGTTCTTTTTCATGAAGTCAAGAATTCGCGGGGCGGATGTATCTGTGCGCGTTCGGACGAGTTCAAGGCCTCTCTCAAGTGCGGCCCGAAATTCCTCCTTCTTCCTGTAGTTGGTGATTTTGCTGTTTTCGACGAGCGAAACCTCTCCCCGCTCTTCCGACACGACGACGCAAAGGGAGTCGGAACGCTCCGTAAGACCCAGAGCGGCCCTGTGGCGGGTTCCATAACGGGTGCTCAAACTCTCGTCCGTGGACAGGGGAAGGATGCAACCCGCGGCCCTGATCCGGTCCTGCTGAATCAGGATCGCTCCGTCATGGAGCGGAGAACTCCTCTGGAAGATCATTGTAACGGCTTCCGCGGATACCAGCCCGTCGAGAAGCTTCCCTATCAGGATAATCTCATCCAGTCTATCCAGCCGGCGGAACACTATCAAGGCCCCCACTCGGAGTCGGGCAAGGTCTGCAACCGCCTTCACAATTTCCTCGACAAATTCGGACTTCAGGACCTTGTTAGGACTCCAACTCCACAATCTTATGGGAGAGGCCCTGTCGAGCATGACCCTGATCTCCGGTTGGAAAACTATTACGAACACCATTATGATCGCGGCCCACAGGTATTGGAACAGCAATGACGTGAGCACGAGCCCGCTGTGGGAGGCCACAAAATAGAACAACCCCATAGCCACAAGAGTCGCCATTATCTGAACGGCTCGGGTCCACGTGAACCAGGCCAACAAAAGATAGACCAGGACCGCCATGATGACGATGTCAACCATGTTGGCCGCGCTGATGGTATAAAAGATATCTTTTAGGGTTTGCATGGGCCGGCGCCTGATGAAGTCGCTCTATTTTGACGATCTGTCTCGCAAAATGAAATGCTCGGAGCGGGTCGCCTGGCCGCGCTCCAAACGCTGCCAAGAATAAATGATGTTACAAACGGAGCACCGTGTCAAGGGTAACCGTTCACCGTGCCTTAACCATTCAGTTTCGGGGGGCAACGGGGAGGGCAGACACATAGGTCTGCCCCTACGTCTGGGCCCAGATTCGTCGTGGGGCAGAGTGTAAGGCGCGCACCTGTGAACGTGTATCAAAACCTGAAAACAGAACCAAATCGTGCCACGATCTGTGCATGGCGCAGCCATGCGTACGGCGCGCCGCATGCGTCGCCCTCTTTATCGTAAGGATGAGGCGCGTGTCACTTGCAAGGGTCCTTCCGTGACGCATCCTTAGTCTGAGCCCAGACCCGCCTCAAACCCGATGAACCAATACCAACAAGCAGTCCGTGGCTTCGCCTCGGACATACGCATTAGGAGCGCGCTTGCTGCACCTGGATGCGCCAAGGTTCAGGGGGCGGGCTTTTCCGTAAGGGGTCCCATGAACCTTTCCCCGAATCGCCACAGGAAGAAGGCGTAGCAGCCTAAAGCCATGAACACCGCGACGTGATAGGTAAAGATAGGCGCGGTGAGAAAAAACACACCGAGAGAGACCAGGGCCAGTGCAGTGGGAAACAGAAAATCGCTGGGCTTGAACAATCGGAATCGAAGCTGGCAATATAGGAACGTCAGTAGTGCCATGGCCGTCCTCGTGAGGACGATTACCAGGCATCCGCCGGCCAGCCCATATGGCTCCACGAGCAGCATGTTGAGGATCAGGTTTGCGATTGTCACTATCACCGAAATGGCCAGCAGCCTCTTTGCTTCGCCTGCAACCATCATCAGGTACGCAAACAGATTGCTCTCGAAAGAACACAATATGAGCCAAACCAAGTACTTTTGCACCCAGACAGCGTCCTTGTATTCGGCTGGATATACGAGGCCGATTATGAGTTCGCTCTCCATCGATAGAAAGAACATGATCGGAAAAGCCGCCGCCATGAGCCACTTGGCAGTCCTGGTGACTATCGGACCCACTGCATCCCGATCTTTCCACCACATCAGGGTGAGCAGTGGGAAGACCACTGCGCCCAGCAACTGCATGGAGACCACTGCGGAGATGCCGTTGATCAGGTTGAAGGAGGCCCCGTAGGAGGCCACGCCGTTGACACCCACCACCTTCTCCATCCACAAGATGTTGGTCTGGTTGTAGAATGTTCCCAGCAACTGTATCACAGCGAAGACTGTGGCCAAACGGAACATCTCACGCACGGACCGCCATTCAGGCAAGACCAACAAGTTGGAAGGATTGGCCCTGAGATATGCCAAGAGACCGAAAACCAACTGGATTAGACCCGATAGGAGCCTGTAAGAAGCCACGATTATCGGGTTCAGGCCGACTACGGCGGCGCCCAGCCCGAATCCGTACGACGATACGCCACTGCCTATCCTGATCTGTGCCTCCTGCTTCTGGAGGCCCATGACGCGGAGGTAGGCAAAAAAAGTATCTGCCAGCACCTCCAAACAAACTCCCGCTGACATGACGAACACGATCCACGCCATGCGCGAGGGGAAACCCCGGTAGTAAATCATACCCCAGACTCCGATTAAGGCAGGAATCAGCAACAGAGCCTTGATGATGTTAGCCCGGTTCATGATTTCCGCGGCTTCGTGCGGTTGCGCTTCTCCAAGTTGGCCTACCAGGGGATAGTACAGACCGAATCGCACCAGCTCCATCACTATCGAGCCCACGGCAAGCGCGTACACCAGTTCACCGAATACCGCCTTGTCGACCCAGGCCAGATAGAGAAAGAACGCGGCTTGAAGAACTCCATCTATTCCATAGGCTGACAGCAAGTGGGCAAAACGAGCCAGTATACTCTTTGCTGCCTTTTCGGGTGAGGTTTCTTGTTCTTGCGAGGTCATCTTTCCGGTTTTCAAAGTCCTGTTCGCAAATCGCTTACAATCCACGAGTCAAGGCGCTACCTTAGCACTATTGTGTGTAGTAGGGAAGGTGTGACAGGGGGCAAAGGTAAGGCTCCAGTTGCACGGGGGAGGGGGCTCTCATCGCGTGTGTCATTGCGAGGAGTGAAACGACGAAGCAATCCCCATATGCACTGCGCAGGAGAGTGCTTCGCCGAGCTCGCAATGACATCTTGCGAGTTAACCCCGAATGACCGGAGGGTTACAGTCAAAGATCGGTCGGCCGGGGGAACTTCACTCTACGCGGATCCGATTTGGGTTCCTCTATGGTCCCGGATCAGAGCCGTCTCGAATCAGCTGTTCCAGTCTTGCGGCCACTTGGTCGTTGCCGTAGAAGTTGTGGCTTGAGATCCGTTCTCGAAACGTGTCAAGCTTGGCCTCAAAGGCCTTGAACACCCCCGGGTCCGCCGGCAGTCCGGGTAGGTGTTGTCCAAAACCGGACTCTTCCAGGAAATGAGCGTTGATAAGCTGTTCGTACGCGAGGTGAACGGGAAAACAGAGCATGGGCTTCCCATAGTGCAGGGCTTCGCTGATCAGCGAATGTCCTGCCGTGCTGACCAAGAACCGGCAGGAGGCCAGATCTTCGAGGAACCCATGAACCGAGTGGCTCTTGAAGATCAGGTTGCCCTTTGGGGGACTTTCTCCCAGGCCATATACGATGATTTTCCTGTTGGTGTCCTCCACAAATGTGAACAGGCTCTCAAATGTGGACGCCTTGCTCCAATAGACCAGAACGTGATCCCCTTCAGAAGCCTCATGGAGAAGGACTTCCGGCCTGAGGACCGGGGGGAAAACTTCTACAGTCGCTGGATCTGTCGGCGGCAGTTGGCGGAACGAGATGATAAGATGACGTTCCGACAGGCTGTAGAGGCGGCGAATCAAGAAACAGGTGAGGAAACGGCTTAGCAGTTGTCCTTCAGGAGGGTCGTAAACACAGTGGGTTAAAAGGTGTTGGTGATCAAGGCTCACGCAAGGCCTGCCGACTCTTCGAGCTGCACGAGGCGTGAAGTACTCATAATCCGTGAGAATGAGATCGGGATCAAAGGACTTGATTGTGTGGGCCAGCCTTGCAATCCCCGTTCCCCTCCTCAAAATAGTTTTCGCTCCGCTGAGAAAGGTTGCGACGACGTCTACCCTGTTGTCTTCGTAAATAGTCTGAAGATGGGGAACATATTCCACGTTGTAGCCCTGTGCTTCCAGTTCCCGGACTCTGTCGGCCCCCACAAACAGGAACTCATGGTTCGGCATAGACCGGGCTACGGCCAGCGAGCGGCTGACGTGTCCCATAGAATCTCCCATCACTCCGTAAAGGATTCTGCCCATGCCGACTCCTTTGTGCCAAGAATTCCTCGGGTCCTCCGGTAATTGCGTACTCCCGGTTGCAAAATGAAAGCGACATGCTCGTTCCCCACCTTGAATTCTGAAAAATCCGAGAAGGAGATCAAAGCATGTCCACGAGTCTCTTGTATCACGGTTGGGGGATTGTCGGCTACCAATTATGATAGATTTCAGGAAGGCCCTTCACTGAGTCCCGAAAGCCTTCAGTTTCGTGGGGCTAATTTTGACATCGCGCATGTCATTGCGAGTTGTGAAACGACGAAGCAATCCCCATATTCAGCGCTCATGAGATTGTTTCGCTGCGCTCGCAATGACGTTCTGCGAGATACCCCCGAATGACTGACGGCTTTCCGAGTCCTTGACAGCGCTCTTGGTATCACGCCCAGGAAATGATGTAGGTGCAGGAATCCGCGCCCTTTCTCCTGCAGGGCGCGGAGTCGTCATGTCTGACCTCGATGCCCAATGCGTCTGCAGGCTTGAACCGTTGTGCGAATCCCTCAATCACTCCTCGATCGAAAGTGCAAGGATAACAGTTGGGGCAGACCATCTTTGCACGGTTCAATGCTCCTTGAATCCCTTCATAAGAATAATTGTAGTGACCGATTTCTCCCCCACGGTGATTCATGTGATAAGCAATGTCGATTGACCCCAAACACTGCTCCAGTGAATCCAGACCGGGAGGCAATATTGCGTTGGTCGAAATCTCCTCACCGATTCTCGTGAGAATTAGAGGCCCAAGAGTGTCCGCTATCTCCTTCATGGCGTCTAGGAAACTCTGAAGTGGAAAGAACTCCCCTGGGCCGGCGTCCTTGATTCCATGTTTATCCAGGATGCTCAAGCCCATTTTCTCCGTACCGGCGGGGAACCCGGCAACAAACGCTGCAATGACCTCGCCAACTACTTCTACGGCCGGTGCAAAGGACTTGAACTCTGCCATGACAGCCTCCCTATAGCAGTATGATCAGGGCCAGGGCCTACTCTCTCTGATTAGCAGAACAGTAGCACACGCCTAGCAGATTTTCAACAGGAGTTTCCCCTCGAAATTGGAATTCCGGCCGGGGCATAGGCGCTGGCAAATGAAAGAGTGAGAATATGAGTCAAAGAACTGATTGGAGGCCGAGACGCGTGGAGTCACGATCAAGGTCGATTCGTTTCCGTGACCATCTTGAGAAGACTGTCTCAGTATGAGAGTGTTGACCTGGACTTCTCCAGGATCAAAGTGATCTCCCTTCAGTTGTTGAGGTTCCTCGCCATTGTGTGCGGGTGAGCCTCTTCCATTTTGACGAGTTTGTGCTGCAGTTCCATCGGGGACGCCTGAGAACGCGACAGGAAGAAATAGCCAATTGGGACGACGAACAGCGTAAGGATGCACGCGGATGACGCGCCAAAGAAGATCACCGAGCCGAGCGATATGCGACTGACCGCTCCCGCGCCGGTGGACATGAGCAGCGGGATCGCTCCGATGGCCGTCGAAAGCCCGGTCATGGCGATCGGTCGGAGTCGCTGACGTGCAGCTTGGTACAGGGCCGCGTCAAAATCCATACCCGCATCCCGAAGCTGGTTGGCGAACTCGACAATGAGAATGCCATTCTTCGCGGCAAGACCGATCAACATGATAAGCCCGATCTCGCTGTAAATGTTGAGGGTTGTCCCCAAGAAGAGAAGACCGACCATCGCACCAAGCAATCCCATTGGAACTGTCAACATAATGACCAGAGGGCTAACGAAACTTTCAAACTGGGCTGCCAGCACGAGGTAGGCGATGACCATCGCGAGCAGGAAGACGAAGATTACGGAACTACCGACCTCCTTGAAATCCAGGGACATGCCCCTGTAGTTGATTGTCGCTGTGGGCGGAAGTTCCTGCCGTACCGTCTCTTCCAGGAACGAAAGACAATCGCCTAGGGCGAAGCCCTTACTTGGTGTTCCCGAGATTGTGATCGAACGGACCCGGTTGTACCGGTTAAGGGAACTGCTGTCCGCTCGCTCTTCCAGGGTGACAAGATTGGACAACGGTATCAGATCGCCGGCCAGCTTCGATCTTACGTAGATGTTCTGAAGGTCGGTGGGCGTCCGGCGTTCTTCTTCCAGCCCCTGGAGAATGACATCATATTCTTCGCCGTTGTCTACGTAGGTGGTCACCTGCCTGGAACCGAGGAAAGTTTCCAGCGTACGGCCGATGGTCTTTGAGGAAACCCCGATCTTCGCTGCCCGGTTGTGGTCCACTGATACTCTCATCTGCGGCGTGGTCTCCTTGTAATCTGCGTCCACACCAATGAGTCCCGGGTAGGATCGCGCCTTGGCCAAGATGATGTCACGCCACCGGGCCAGTTCCTCGTAGGTCGAGCCACCGATCACGAATTGGACCGGCTGCCCAAAAAACGATGCCAAACCCGATGGTTGAATAACGAAGGCTCGGATGCCCGGTATTGCGCCCACCTGATGAAACAGATCGCGTGCAATCAGGCCGGCCGGACGTTCACGGGAATCCCAAAAATCCAGTTCGACTATTACCATTCCGCTGTTGACAGCCCCCAACTTATTTCGGCTTCCTGGGACTATGCAGAGGACATGCCGAGCCTCACCGTTTTCACGAAGAGGGTCCAGCTTGTTTTCGATGCTCTGCATGTAGGCGCTTGTGGCATCGAACCCCGTTCCTTCGGGCGCTATCATCCTGAGCATCAGTACGGCCCTATCTTCCAGAGGCTCGAATTCCGCGGGGATACGCTCCATGAGTATCCACGTACTGCCACATAGCATAACGAGCCCTGCCAGCAAGAGGAACGGGTGCTTCATTAGTCGGTGCAAAAGGGCATCATAGGACGCTTCCAGACGCTTGAAGATCGCCTGATCCATGCCTGCGAGAATCCCTTCGGAATTTCTCGGTCTCAGAATCCGTGAGCAGAGCATGGGCGAAAGGGTCAGTGCAATCAGACTGGAGAACGCTACAGCGCCGCCAATGGCGAAAGCGAACTCGGTGAAAAGCTTGCCCGTGTCGCCCTCGAGAAACGTGATGGAGACGAAGACGGCCAACAGAACGACCGTCGTTGCGATGATGGCGAAACTCACTTCCCGGGTGCCTCGATACGCAGCGAGAAGCGCGGGCTCGCCTTCCTCGACCCGGCGGTACACATTTTCCAGCACGACGATGGAGTCATCTACCACCAGCCCAATGGCCAGGACCAGTGCCAGCAGGGTCAGTAGGTTCACGGAAAAGCCCATAGCGTAGAGAACGATGAATGCCGAAATGAGTGAGATCGGGACCGTGATCGCCGGAATCACGGCGGCTCTGACATTGCCCAGGAAGACGAAGATTATGCCAACCACCAGACCGGCGGCGATGAGCAGTGAGATCGCGACTCCCTTGATAGAGGCCTCTATGAATATGGAACTGTCCTTGAGTACCACCAACTGCATGCCGTCGGGGAGCGAAGGGCGGATTCTTTCAATTTCGGCCTTTACGCCGTTGATCATGGCGAGCGTGTTGGCAGTGGACTGCCGACTGACGCCGATTCCGACTGCATTGTTGCCGTCAGCGGAGAAGCTGTCTCGCAGAGACTTCGGTGCGATCTCTATACGCGCCAGTTCCCCAAGCCGAATAGGGTGGCTGTCCTCGCCACGTGCGATAACCAGTTGTCGGAAGTCCTCTGGGTTGCTGTAGCCCCGTCTCACACGGACGGTGAACTCCCGCTGAGTCGATTCCAGCCGCCCGGCGGGCAGTTCTACATTTTCCGCGTTAAGGGCATTCTCCACGTCATTGACCGTAAGCCTACGGGCGGCCAGTTCCTTACGTTTGAGCCAAATACGCATGGAAAAGCGTTTTTCTCCGAAAATCCGTGTCTCCGCCACGCCGTCGATGACGGAGAGGCGATCCAGGAGATATCGATCAGCGTAATCGGTCAGTTCCATCCTCGACATGCTCGGATGAAACAGTCCAAGAATCAGGTCGGGCACACCTCCGCTACTCTTCTTCTGGATAGACGGCGATTCAGCCTCGTCCGGTAAATTGGCCGCAATGCCGCTAATCTTGTCGCGAACGTCATTGGCTGCCTCGTCGATATCCCGTTTGATGTCGAACTCCAGGCTCACGGTTGACAAGCCGTCTTCGCTGGTCGATTCAATGGTTTTCAGGCCCTCAATGCCGGAGACGCTTCCTTCGACGATCTGGGTGATCTTCGTCTCCACGACGTTTGCCGAGGCACCGACATACTCCGTCTTGATGGTAATTACGGGGGTGTCAATATCCGGGTACTCCCGGAGCGGCAGCCGCTGGAAAGCGATGAATCCGAAGACGACCAGCAGCAGGCTGATCACTGTGGCGAAGACAGGACGTTTAACAGAGATATCGGAAATCAGCATGCTTCACTCCGAATTCCGTGTCGCTTGGAATCCAGGTCGGTTTTGTTGCCTTCAGAATCTGGAGTGACCCGAACCTTCGCACCGTCGCGTAGTTTCATAACACCTTCCGTTACAACGGTTTCTCCGGCCCGCAAGCCGGACAACACCTCTACACGCCCGACTTCCCTGCGTCCAAGACGGACCTCCCGCTTCTCCACTGTGCTGTCGTCTCTCTTCACATAGATGAACTGCTTCTCTCCATACGCCACTAAGGACGCCTCCGCCACGCTCAAGGATTTTCTCGGGTTGGCGATCAAACTGACGGTGAGCAGCATGCCGGGGCGCAGAAGTTTGTCGGGATTGGGAATGATCGCTTGAAGCTGCACTGCCCGAGTCGTCTGGTTGACACGTGGGTTAATGATGGTGACCGTACCCGAGAAGGATCGCTCAGGCCAGGCAGCGCTGCGTGCTTCGATCCGTTGCCCGGTTTTTAAGGCGGAGATGTAGATTTCCGGCACCGTGAAATCGAGTTCGATGCGGTCAATGTCGTCCAGCGTAGTAATAGGCGTTCCAGCCTGGACGAACGCACCGGGGCTGACCTGTCGAATGCCGAGAACTCCGGAGAACGGCGCTATAATACTGCGGTCCCGCAGGCGTGCTTCAGCCGCCATCAAGCGCGCCTCGGCCGCTCTGACCGCCGATTGCTGCTGATCGAATTTCTGCGCGGTTTGGGCCTTTTTCTCCAAAAGCATCCGGACACGGTCGAGCTCCCGCCTCTGCTCGTCCAAGTCTACCTTTGCCTCCTCCAATTTGGCCTGTTCTTCCGCTGCCTCCAACTGAACGAGAATGTCTCCCGCCTTCACTGTAGACCCTTCCTTGAAGAAGATCCTCTCGATCCTCTCAGACACAGTTGCAGTGATGGTCACGGACTCATTGGCCTTGGCTGTGCCGACCGCCTCAATATTGTCCGCGAAATCCTCCTTCTGAACCCGCTCAACCTGAACGACAACCTCCCCTCCCATGTGGGGTGGGGGGGCATCTGCGGCTTGGCTTTTCCAATGACCCGTTGCACGGTGACGACAGCGGCAATGCATAGCATGATGACGCCAAGAGCCTTGATCATATTATTCATGATTGTCCTTCTTTCAATTTCGATGACCCCATGGCATGCCGAATCCCGGCGAGGCTGAATTCGAACACATGGTCGGCAAAGGCTTCGGAATCAATCTCCGCCCCATCTTCCTCACAAATATCGGGCTCCTTCCCCAAGTTACGCCATCCGCTCTTTCGCATAAGGGGACCGACACATTGGGATATGATGCTCATGTGGCAAAGCTCGACTTGCTGCTCGGTGGCTTCCTCTCCCATGATTTCGCGAACCAGGCTTGTGGTTGTTTCGCGTAATGGCTGGATCGATTCTGTCATGATGTCCTTAAGAAGGCCTGTCGAACTGGCCATCTCCTGATGGGCGATGTCGAAATCGAGACTTTCCGGATCATGGCAGCGCGCCACCGCTGCCCGGATGTGTCCTCGAAGGCGCTCTTCAACGGGGGCGTGGGCTGGAACACCCCCATCAATGGGGTACTTCTCGATAGACACTTCGAAAGACCGGTGCCAAGCTTTTACGTACAACTCTTCCTTGCTGTCAAAGTAGTAATTTACTGAAGCAACATTGGTACCCGCCACCTTGCAGATCTCAATGACAGTCGCTGCACGGAACCCCTTGTCGGCAAATACCTTGGCCGCGGCTTCGAGTAAGCTTGCGCGGGTTTCTTGGCCGTCCTTCCTTTTCATGCGCATGGGGTTGCCTCCACTGTCTAAAAGCAATATATTATATATCCATTTGACTTAGTCAAGAGAGAAACGCTTCCAAGGACGCGGCGTATCAATGCTTCCTTTCTTTCAGTGCTATGTGTCTGCTGTTCATCTCTCATCCCTCTTTTCGAGGATGGCGTAGACTTCTGTGTTCAGGGAGACCAACTATCTTCCATGCTTCGCTTCGATTTGTGCTTGACTTTCTGTGGGGTGGCGCCTAGCATGGTCTCATATATAGACAAACAGGCCCATATGTGAGACTATGAGTGACCCTAACAAGTCCACAGCGCCGGCACTGGATCGCGGGATCGATGTCGTGGAATTGCTCGCCTCTTCGGAGAGCGCAGTCTCGTTTTCCGAAATACTGACCACCCTCAAGATCCCACGGGCATCGCTCGCACGAATCCTCAATACGCTTCAGAGGCGCGGGATTGTCGACAAACTCCGGCAGAATGGTCGGTACCGCCTCGGGATGAAGCTGCTGTATCTGGGGCATCGCTTACAGGACAAGATCAGGCTTCGATCGGTGGCCTGGCCGTTTATGCAACGTCTCGCGGAGGACCTTCATGAAACAGTGGAGCTTTCCATTCAGGACCGGAATCAACTTGTGCTCATAGAGCAGATCGAGGGTCCTGGTGATGTTCGTGTCCATTCCAGGATAGGCGCGTCATATCCGTATTTTCACGCGGTCTCGGTGGGCAAGATCTATCTGGCACACATGGAACCCGGCAAGCGCGCGAAAGCACTTGAACAGGTAGGGTTGCCTGCTGTTACGCCCTGGACCATTACCGACCACAAGAGGCTGGAAGAGGATCTGTCGTGGATTCTGGAGAATGGATACGCGGTGGAAGATCAGGAGCTCAGGAAGGGTGTGCGTAGAGTGGCCGCCGCGATATACGACCACAATCGTCATGTGGTCGGGTGCCTGAGCGTCGCTGCTCCTCTGTTTCGGATCGACCTCGGGGATTTTCCAAAGATTGGAAGAACCGTCAAACGGATCGCGGGTGAGGTATCACGCGGTCTCGGACTGGAGGCGCGTAATGGGTCCCGACAGACACTTTGAAGGTAATGGTTCACCGGGCTTGAAGTGGTTCTGGGGCCGGCGCCTTCGGTGACAGAAGGGGACTATCGTAGGAATCAGGCGCCAGTCTGAAGCGTATTTTCCAGCAGGATTTGAAAATGAGAAAATTCTTCTATCCTTCAAGCATTGCGGTTTTTGGTGTGGCCGATAATCCGAGGAATCTCGGAAAGAACATTATCAGCAATTGCGAGCAGATGGGCTTCAAGGGCAATATCTTTCCTGTAGGCAGGGAAGGAGGAACAATCCGCGGAAGGGAGATCATAGCTGACGCTGAATCACTCCCGGAAGGCATTGATCTGGCGGTCATCCTGATTCCGGCTGCCGTGGTACCGGAAGCTTTGGACGTTTGCGGACGAAAGGGGATTCGCCGTGCGGTCATTTCTACAGCGGGTTATCGAGAATTCAGTGAAGAAAATAATCAGGCGGAGAAAGATCTCCTTGAGGTCACAAAGCGGCACGGGATCAGGTTTATCGGTCCCAACTGCATAGGCGTCATGTGTACCGGATCGGGGCTCTGTACGCCTTTCAATCCCATGCAGCCAAGGAATCACAAGAAGGGAACAATCAGCATAATCGCTCAGAGCGGCGGGGTGGCCACCCAATGCTCCAGTTACTTTGGCGATGAACACCTGGGTTTCTCCAAGATCATCAGCGCGGGAAACAAGCTCGATCTGGATGAGATCGATTTCATTCAGTACCTCATGGAAGACGAGGACACGGAGCAGATTCACCTGTACCTGGAAAGCATTGGGGACGGCCGTAAACTGATCGATCTTGTCCGGAAGTCCACCAAGCCCATAGTCATGTACAAGTCCAATGTGACCCGGACAGCGTCGGAAATAGCGATGTCCCACACTGCCGCGCTCTCCAACGATGATCGCGTGGTTGACGGGGCCCTGAAACAGGCGGGAGTCGTTCGGGTGCGGGATATCCACGACATGACGGTCTGCGCCAAGGCCCTGACCCTCCCTCCGTTGAGGGGTGACCGATTGGTTGCAATGTCGTTGTCAGGGGGCTTTTCCGTGATCCTTGGGGACGCTTGTGAGGAACACGGTTTTGAATGCCCGCCGCTTCCCGAATCGCTGATAAGGAAGATCGAGAGCTATCGCCGGGCCGGCGTGATACGCATGTCGAATCCCATGGATTTCGGCGATGTTCACGATGCCCAGGCGCTCGCATTTACCGTGGAAAGCTGTTTGGGATTGGATGATATTGACGGTATGGCGCTTAGTTTTGTGTACAGCCCGGAGGCGGCCCGAATGTTCGGATCGGATGTGGATTTCCGCAGGACATTGTTGGGGTTCCTCAAAGGAGTGAGTGATAAGTATGACAAGCCCATAACGCTGAGCTTTTTCGCGGAAAGGCGCTACATCGAGGATTTCAAGAAAATGGGCTCGTTCCCGGTCTTCAATGACCCGGTCGAAAGCGTCCGTGCCTTGCACATGCTGCGACAATACTGGAGGACAAGGATTACAGGAGGCAAGAATGAAGATAATTCAAGACGCGTCCCTACAGGGTAGGTCTGCGCTCTCTGAATACGAATCCAAACAGGTGCTGGCTTCATACGGGATACCGGTGACCAGAGAAGTACTTGTGGGAGACGTGAAGGACCTCAAGACATCGGTTCAAGAGATCGGGTATCCGGTTGTGCTCAAGGGCTGCTCGCCGGAGATAGCGCACAAGACCGAAAAAGGCATGATTCGTGTGGACATAAGGTCTGACGCTGAGGCCGTGGAAGCCTTTGATCAGATCATGAACAACATGCAAGGCTCGGACGGCGGGGTCCTGGTTCAGGAAATGGTCGGCGGAAAGCGGGAATTGGTGGCGGGCATGACCAGAGATCCGCAGTTCGGTCCCTGCGTGATGTTCGGCCTGGGGGGAATATTCACTGAGATCCTCCGGGATGTTACTTTTCGTGTCGCTCCCCTGGAAAAGAGAGACGCCCTGGAGATGATGCAGGAGATCAAGGGACACAAGATCCTGGAACAGGTCCGCGGCATGGAAGCGGTGAATCTTGACATGATGGCCGACATCCTGGTCCAGGTAGGCCGTATCGGCCTCGAGAACGAAGAGGTCAAAGAGGTGGACATCAACCCGCTCATCATCTCGGGCAGTAAACCGGTGGCCGTGGATGCCCTTGTGGTTCTCGGTTAGGGCTTGTTATAAAATAAACGTGCCAACCGGTGGCTGACCCAATTGTAGGGGCAGACCTATGTGTCTGCCCCATTGCAAGTAAGCTCTCAGTTCGGGACCAATTCCCTGTTCTCGGGCGCAACGATCGGCTTGCCGTGCAGGTCGGCCCAAGAGATTGATAGAGGAAAACGAGCAATGGGACACGTAGATCACTTCCTGGAGGGGTTCTTCACACCCGGGTCGGTCGCGGTAGTAGGGGCCACCAGGAATCCTATGAGCATAAATTACCAGCTGACCAGTAACCTGGTTCAACTTGGCTTTGAAGGCAAGATCTATCCTGTGAATACCAGCGCTGAGGAAATTTGCGGGATCAAGGCATTTCCTCGATTGTCGGAAGTGCCGGATCCGATCGACCTTGTGGTTACGGCAGTACCCGCCTCAAGTACCCTGGAGGTCGTGAGACAATGCGACTCCCTTGGCATCAAACAGTTGGTTATTGTTTCAGGCGGATTTTCAGAAGGAGGGAAGGAGGGCCGGAAGCTCCACAATGAAATCGAATCTTTCATCAGGGAGCGGGGGATTCGGACTCTCGGACCCAACACCCTTAGTCCCATCAACACGGCCAACAACCTTGCCGTCAGTTTCAACCGTGTCAAGAAGATGAAACGCGGAGGGCTCTCTTTCGCGTTTCAGTCCGGCTTCTATGATCCCAAGATCAATTGGCTGTTCTCCGGACTGGGCATCAACAAGATACTCGATATGGGCAACAAGATGAACATAAACGAAGTGGATGCCCTGGAGTATTTTGGCCTGGATCCCGACACCAGGATCATAGCCATGCACATAGAGAGCCTGCGAGGCGACGCCCGGGAGTTCTATCGCATACTCAAGAAGGTCTCTGCTCAGAAGCCGACCATTATCCTGAAATCCGGACGAACCCGGACAGGCTCAAAGGTGGCCGCGTCGCATACCGGGGCCATCGCGGGCGAGAATGATCTCATCTTTGACGGAATGATCAAGCAGACTGCGGCGATCCGGGCTCAGAACCAGGAGGAGTTCTTTGATTTGGCCAAGGCTTTTGAGTTTCTCGAACCGCCCCGGGGTGGCAATCTCGCCATCATCATGATGTCCGGCGGGGAGGGTGTCATGGCCACGGACGCTTGCGAAATGAACGGTCTGAAGCCGGCCGACCTCGGTGACGATACCTATCAAAGGCTGAAGAAGATAATGCCTCCCTGGGAGATGCCCCGCAATCCCTTTGACTTGGGTGTCAGCATGCAATTCCACATGTCTGACCCTGTTGCGTTCTTTGATGCGCTTTCAGCCATACCGGAGGATGAGAACGTGCACTGCGGAATCATGCAAATGACGCCCAATCTTGACGCTTTCATAAGATCGAACACCGGTCTGCCTGATGATGTGGCTGACTCCGTGCTGGAGGTGTTCACCCAGGGGCAGGTGAACATGAAGAGGTCCGGCAAACCGTTTATCCTCTGGCGTTCGTCTCTGGACAAGTCGGACGATGAATGGATTGAGACCATCGAATCCCGTGGCATGCCGGTCTTCAGATCGTCGGAACGGGCCATAAGGGCCCTGGCTGCAATGAACACTTACAGATTGCGGAGCACAGCCGGCGCTACGCAGACCTCCAATAGTGATGCGCATTGAGACTCGGTGTTAAGATCACCCTCCCCGTACCCCTCCCGTCAAGGGAGGGGTTAAGAATTCCCTTTCCCCTGGCGGGAGAGGGGTAGGATGAGGGGGTTCCAGTCCGCACAACTCATTTTCAGTGCGCGACACTATATATGCCGGTGAAGAGGATAGGGCAGATATGCGCCATACTCAAGACCTGATGACCCAATTGGACCCTGTTTTCCATCCCCGATCAGTGGCTATTGTGGGTGTTCCCCGGGGAATGAAGATCGGAAAGCTCTTCCTGATTTCCATGCTGGAACTGGGCTTTGCCGGCGAGATCTACCCGGTACACCCGGAGGCCGAGGAGATCGATGGGATCAAGGCGTATCCGAGCGTGTCGGCCATCCCGGGGCCGGTGGATCTTGCCATAGTCCTGGTCCCACACAACAGAGCAATGCCTGTTGTCAAAGAGTGTGCGGCCAAGGGCGTTAAAGGCGCGGTGCTCTTCACCGCGGGGTACAAGGAGACCGGAACCGAAGACGGAAAGAGACTGGAAGAGGAACTCACAACTATTGCGAGGTCTTCCGGGATGCGGCTCATGGGGCCGAACTGCATGGGGATCTACTGTCCGAAGTCAGGGCTTTCCTTTTTTCCGGGCCTTTCCCGCGAACCCGGTTCCGTAGCATTCATAACTCACAGTGGTTCCCTGGGAAATATTCTAGGGCGCATGGCCCCGGCACAGGGGATACGTTTCAGCAAAGCGATCAGCCTGGGAAATGAGTGCGACCTGGACAGTGCTGAGCTGCTCGCCTACCTTGGCGCGGACCCTGAGACCGAAGTCATCGGCGCGTACCTGGAAGGAATCAAGGATGGACGCTCCTTTCTTGCCGCGCTTGGGGCCGCGGCCCGAAACAAGCCTGTGATCCTTTGGAAGGTGGGGCTGACTCCGGAAGGCAGCCGAGCAGCGTCTTCACATACAGGAGCATTGGCTGGATCCCGTGAAATATGGGACTCGGTGGTTCGGCAAACAGGGGCTGTTCCTGTTGTGGGTCTTGAGGCCCTTGCAGACACGTTGATGGGCTTTTCGCTTTTGCCGCGGAACCTGGGCGATCGAATGGCCATTCTCTCCGGCCCTGGTGGGCTGGCCGTGGCCGCCGCGGAGGCATGCGGCGCGGAGGGGCTCAGGCTTGCCGATCTTTCTGATGAGACCCGGTCAACGCTGTCGGAATTCATCCCTCCCACCGGGACCAGCCTGGGTAATCCCATAGATGTGGGGCTCTCGGCCTCGCTCGAAATGGACATCTATGTCCAAGCAGCGCGAAATCTCGCGGCGGATCCCGGAGTGGATGCTGTGGCTGTCGTGGGCGCGGGACTCTCTCCTGAGACTAATCAGATCTACGTTGAATCCATGATACAGGCCCGACAGGACTTTCAAAAGCCCTTTCTGATCATTAACATCCCCGGGTTCGATCCACAATTGGCCCAGGAGATCTGCCAGGCCGGGGTCCCATTCTTCAGTTCAGCCGAACGGGCTATGAATGTGTACGCCCGCGTCAGGCAATATCAGATTACCCGGCAGCGGAGACGTGAGGCCGACGGCCGTGCCCCGGTTTGAGGCACGACCAAAACAAAAAGTGCCCCCAATGCGGCCGGTCCCTCTTGTAGTGGCAGACCCATGTGTCTGCCTTTACTATTTCGATTCCCCTGGTGGCGTAAGGCTTGCACCTCTGGGTAACGTTTCAGTTCGGGGGGGCTTCGAAGGCAAGGGCAGACACATAGGTCTGCCCCTACGTCTCGGCCCAGACCCGTCATGGGCACAGGGTAGGGGCGCACCCCGGACGCCGATCCGGGGTCTGCCACTACATCTCGGCCCAGATTCGTCGTGGGGCAGAGTGTACGGCGCGCACCTGTGTGTGCGCCCTCTTGCCATGCACCAAACGCAGGAACGTGATCGTTGCCGTCTCCCCCTGAGTGACCGAATGGTTGCACCTCTGGTGTGAGTTTCCTTGATTTTCCACCTGACCGGTGCTACTTTCTCATTCGCCCTTCCGTAGGAACGTCCATGACGCAGAATCGAGGCACAAAGACCAATAGGAATCGCGGAAAGGCGCCCTCTTGGATGCTCGCTCAGTGACGGCGTTCGGTGGACTTTGCGATGCACCCATTTTCATACAAAACGGAGGAAGTCATGAGCGGAATGGATCGGAATTCGGGGATTCTCAATCCTGAAGAGAAATTCACACTGGAGGAACGCCTGGCGTACCAGGAAAAGTTCCTTCAGGATGTGGTGAGGCACGCTTACAATAGCGGAACCCCCTTGAAGGCCGCGATGGACGGCGCGGGCATCAAACCTGAGGATATCCGAAAAGTTGAGGATCTACAGAGCCTCCCGGTTACGGACAAGACCGATCTTGCGAACGCGCAAAAGGATAATCCGCCTTTCGGAGGGTACTGCACGGTCCCCATATCCGAGCTTCTCAGGGTCCACCAATCGCCTGGTCCCATCCATGATCCAGTGGCGGATGTCCCTGATTATTGGCGCTGGAAACTGGCGATCTATGGGGCGGGATTCAGACCCGGGGACCTGTGCATAAACACGTTTGCGTACCATCTTACGCCCGCGGGCCACATGTTTGAAGAGGGCGCGTGCGAGCTAGGGTGCACGGTCATACCAACAGGTGTGGGCAACACGGAGACCCAGGCGGAAATAATAAGGAATCTAGGTGTGCAGGGGTACATCGGCACTCCGAGCTTCCTCCTGGCGATAATCAAAAAGGCCGAATCCATGGGTGTTGACGTTGCCAAAGAGTGGAAGATGGAAGTCTCGCTGCTGTTGGCGGAAATGCTTCCTGAATCCACTAGAAAGAGGTTGGTCGACGACTATCATATCATCGGCAGACAGGCCTATGGTACCGCGGATGTGGGATGCCTCTCCTACGAATGCCCACAGGTCAATGGAATGCACATTCACTACGACGTCATATTGGAAATCTGCGATCCGGCCACAGGAGAGGTTCTGCCCATGGGCGAGCCCGGAGAGGTGGTCGTGACCACCGCTAACAAGGTGTATCCCCTGGTAAGATTCGGAACCGGTGATCTGTCCAGCGTAGTTAATGAACCCTGCGAGTGCGGCCGTGTGTCTCCGAAACTGACTCGTATCATGGGCCGAGTGGACCAGCTTACCAAGGTCAAAGGAATGTTCGTGCATCCCTCACAGGTACAGAAAGTGCTCGACGCGTATCCACAGATAGCCAAAGGTAGGCTGCTGGTGGAACGACCCAAGGACTCGGATACCATGACCCTTGAGGTGGAACTCAAGGGGCCCGCTTCAGAAGACTTGATTCCGGCTGTTGAAACTACCCTGAAAGAAGTCGCAAAGCTAAAAGGCGTTGTCCGGGTGCTGGAACCCGGAACCCTCCCGGAAGATGCCAAGACCATAGAAGATGCAAGGGAATGGGATTAGTCGGGACCTGAAGGTCCCTCATGCCGGCCCGACTGCTCACCAGGAATGTGAAATGGCCCCGGACTTGCACGCCTCCACACACGGGAGGGCCGGCCTGTCAGTACGCGGCTTGCAAGGACCACACTCGTACTTGATCTTCTTCCTTTTGTCCTGTCTGACCGCGGCCAGAGGCTCTTCACGGAAAGGATCGTTCGGGTCCTCGTCAAGAACCTCGAAGGTCTCGGCAGGACATGCGCTCACACAATCACCGCACCCGTCGCACTTATCGGTGTCAATGGTTATGAAGAAGTCTCCGGAACCGTCGCTGTATCCATAGTTGGCTTGCATAACGCTACCCTGCAAAGTTTAGTGGGAGTCCGTGCAGACGGCTGCCGGTGGCAGGGAAGGAACGTGACCGCGGTCTAGAGCGCGTCCCATGGTTGGCGCTTCTCCTCCTTTTCGCAGCCTGCTCATTTCTTGCGGCCTTTGCCTTTCTTGGAGAGTGCGAGCCCGAACAGGGCGGCTCCCGCGGCGCCGGCCAACTGAGTATCCCATTCGGTCTTCATGGGTTCCAGGCCCATTTTCTTCTTCAGCCTGTCGATCACCCCGCGGTTCTTTGCCATTCCGCCTGTGATCGCGAATTCAGGCTCAACACCGACACGCTCCAGCAAGGAGTAGATCCTGTCGGCCATAGCTGAACAATATGCAGCGAGCACCTCATTGGTTTTCAGGCCCTTGCGCAACAAGCCGGTGGCCTCGGACTTGGCGTAAACCACGCATGTGCTCGAGACTGGAGGGGGTTCCTCGTCGATCTGGAATGATCTGTCACCAACGTCGCCGATGGGGACGGAAAGAAGATCCGCGAAGACTTCCATTCCTCTGCCTGTTCCGGCCGCGCACTTGTCGTTCATGAGGAAGTTTGTCACCTTTCCCTTTTGGTCGCAACGGATGGCCTTGATGTCCTGACCACCCACGTCGAGCACAGTGCGGACCTGAGGTCCATAGATGAAGTTTGCGCCCCTCGCGTGGCACGCAATCTCAGTGACGGAACGGTCGGCCATGGGCACGTTGACCCTACCGTACCCTGTCCCGATACAGTAGTGTATGCCTTCTTCGGTCAGATCCGTGTTTTCAAGAGCGAAGCTCAGAGCGTTCCGAGCACTGTTGGGACTGTCGGAACCGGTCCTCATGTTGCCGTATGCATAGAACTCTCCATCGGCCATTACGACCGCCTGGGAACTCACCGATCCCACGTCGACCCCGACTGTGACGAACTGGGCATCCTGCCACTTGATGTCCGGATTTACCCAATTGGTTTCCTCCCATCGCCAGAATTCTTGTTTGTTCTCCTCAGCCATCTGTGTATCCTCCGATGCTGCCTGACCTGTTAGTGTCACTACTCTTCGCGTGCAGCGACGGCCGCCGCGCCGACCGCGGTCCCGAATTCCGGCATCTCAGGGATGAAAATCTCTCCTGCATCAAGCTCCCTTCTGAGAGCTTCCACAAAGCCCGGGTTGTAAGCCACTCCCCCAATCATGACTATATCGGGGTTGACGCCGATGCGCCGAATCATGGAAACGATGCGGCTCGCCATCGCGTCATGGATCGCCTTTGAAATGTCCTGTTTCGAGGTCTTGGCATGGATCAAGCCGACCACTTCAGATTCAGCGAAGATCGTACACTGGGCGTTCATGGCAATGGCATTGTCTGATGAGAGAGCCAAAGCCCCCATTTCCTCCAGAGGAGTCTCAAGGGCCCTGCCCATAGCTTCGATGAAAGCGCCCGCGCCCGCAGCGCACTTCTCATTGATTGCGAAGTCCTCAACCTGTCCCTTTTCTCCCACCTTCGCGGCACGGGCTCCTTCAGCGCCCACGTCGGCCACAGTGTGCGCATTGGGGAAATAGAAGTATGTGGCCATTGACATTGCCTTAATGTCGTTGACCTTGACATCCGCTTCTTCAATGGATTTGGCGCCTGACCCGGTCCCACCGACATGATCAAGATCATCCTTTGTGATCCCGGCATCCTTTAGAGCCATATCCAGGGACTGCTTCACAGCTTCCTTCTGGTCGAATCCCGTGAGCACCATGCCTTTTCCAATGATCTCACCACCCTTGAGAATAACGGTCTTAGTGTTCTTGGCGCCACAGTCGATCCCTGCAGTTATCATATTGCAGCCTCCTTCCGGTTCCCGGACCGGTCAAGGAAGTCGGCCCGGTCGAGGTTTAGTCTTGCTATGCCCATGTGAAGACCACTTATACCAGGTCCGTGTCAAGACTTCTTGTTCCCTGGCCTAAACTATTCAGTTTCTGGGGGAATTATAGTGATGCGCATTGATATTAGGTGCTAAGATCGCCCTCCCCTTACCCCTCCCGTCAAGGGAGGGGTAAGGGTTAAAGTGAGGGGGGGGGCCAGCCGTAGAACCCATTTTCAATGCGCATCACAATAGAACAGAGAAACAAATTCAGGAGATGTCGGGGGCCGGTCTTCGTAGGGGCTACGCATGTGTCGCCCTCTTCGCGCAGGCTATGGCGCAGACCCCCACATCCAATCGCCTCTCAAGCGTACGTCCCACGATCTCAGGCGCGTTTCCGGTTCAGCCCCCCGCAACTGGATGGCTACCCCTTGCCGCGCATTCGCTTTCACGGCTAGGTGTCCTCCTATACTTCCGGAATGTTACATGTCGCTGCTCGTGCCAATGAAAGGTGATCGAGCCTTGCTCGCTGGTCACGATTGTATCTCACGGAGCCGTCATCCGCCTCACCGGGACGGCTGGGCTTGCTTACCCTTTGGTTTTGTTGACCAATCCTGCTGATAGGCCACTACTATTCAAGTGTTTCGTGACAGAGCCGGAATATCTGCCGTATTCAGTTTCCAGGTTTGCTGTTGCAACGATGGCTTTGCTGCGCTCGCAATGCCATCCTCGGAGAGGAACCTGGATTCGCTTATGATTGAATGGCGCGTTCTCCCCATGTCGTCCCGCGCTTGAAACATTTATGGTAACGGGTTAAGATATTGGACAGGGTATGGAGGGTCATTATGGCTGTGGACGAACAGATACCCGTGAATCCGGAAATAAGCCAGGAATTCATGAGCTTCGAGGAATTCTGTTCAGAGAACGTGGGGCGGGAATTGACTTACCTCAAGATGGTGGAAGCCAATCCCCTGGAGATGGACGCGGTCACTCTGGCGTTCAGCATGAGGCATTTGATTCGGCTTTCAAAGGGGTTGCGGGATCTGCTATTGAAATCTCTGAACAGTGATCCATTGCCTGAGATCGGTTCCATTCTGGCTGCCAAGGGAATAGAACTGGACAAGACCCGGGCAGCCGCGCTGAGGGACATTATCTTCTCGTTTCGGGACTGCGCCGACGATGAGACCAGCCTCAACTTCGTGAGGGCCCTTCAGATGATGACCATTGCTAGAGATCGCGGGAAGATTGCTCTCAGCTACGTTGAGTCCTATTCCGCGCCGGACGAAGGATGGTGCGAGGATGACTTCGGAGGCGACCAATCAACGCTTGACACTGTTCGTTCAATTGAAGATCCACAGTGGATCAAGACTGAGGAGAGCTGACAAATATGCCACAAGATAATTTCCTCGTTCCTGTTTCAGAGGACGGCCGGAGGGTGCTCGATCTTGTCAAAACCAATCCAAAAGAAGCTTCCCAAATCATGGAATCCCTTTCAGACGAAGAACAGATTTCCCTGGTAAGTCATCAGGCGCTGCGTAGTCCAAAGGGGGCGGAGGATCTTCTATTCCTTCTGAAGGACCAGAAGAGTTCCAAGATCGTGAGCGATTTGGGAGATCGAACGGTCTTCCGCATCATGAAGTCCCAGAGTTCCACCCATATCGGGATACTCTCCCTCATGAATCCGGAGAGGGTTCAGTCGATCCTCGACCTGGACCAGGAACTCTTTTCTACCAAAGGCCTGACCGATGACGAGACAGCGTATCACTGGATGATCAGTTTTCTGGAGGAGGATGAGGCCACATTCACCGATCTGCTCATGAGCCTTGATATCAAAGTGGTCGCGTCCGCGTTCCAGGCCAAGGTGCGTCCCCCGGTCACCCGAACCGGCCCGCGGAACGACGAGGAAGACGAGCCCGCGTTTCCGGCTGACTTTCTGGTGAAATTGGACCAGGGGGAACTCAAGCCCGACGATCTGGAGGTAACCGACGAGGAGACCCGCGATATTCTTACCAGGATTCACCTGGTGGATGAGGTGTACTTCAATATGGTGGTCTCGTTGATGATGCGCGAAAAGGACCTGAAGCGACGCACGGCCGAAGAAGCGCTCGACAGGATACACGAGCAAGTGGGTGACATGACCGCGATGACCGAGGAGGCCGAAGACATGTTTGTTCCACTGGAGGAGTGATCCAACAAGTTGGAACGACAGCCGATTCCCGTAGGTGATACCCCTCTTTCCCGCCGGCGCTACGCGGCCGGAGCGGGACAGAGGTCCCGTCGGTTGCAGTTGGGGCACTCCGCTCCCATCCAGATGTTGTCGAAATAGTTCACGAATGGGAGGCATTCCTCTTCACCCTCGAACAGGAATGCTGTCTCAAAGTTCCTCTTTGCCTTGCCTTTTGCGCCGATTCCCGCTCCCGTCAGGTTGGCGCTTCCCACCAGCGCTGTGACGCCGTCCACGATGAAGATCTTTGAGTGCATGCGAATACAGTGGAGGAATTCGACGCTCGCGCTGATTCGGCCTTTTGTATCCAATTGTTCGTATCGCTGTCGGAAGGGCCTGGACGGCAATTCAGAGTGAATGATACGAAAGGCTACACCGCTGTTCCCGAGGATTGCCATGAGGTCCACGAATGAAACAAACCTGTTGCGGTATCGGACTCCTGTGCCTTTTACATTGGCAGTCGCGATCCATACGAATCGAGCGGCCCGGACCAGACGGGTTTCAGTGAATTGCTCGTAGATCTCTCTGTCAAACAGGGTTTTCATTGTGGATTGTCAGGTGCAATCGTTAGTGGAGTCGAGGGTTTCGGTCGGTCCGACGGACCGTCTGGTTCTGCGGTCTGCCACAAAGAACATCTGTGGTGCAAAGGAGCAACCTTCATAGGTTTGGGACTAGCCGATCATCCAAGAGCGCGCTGCATGCGCCCCTACGGCCATGCCCCTCTAGGATGGCGGCTGCTCTGATCCTAGGTTGTGCCGGAATTGCAGGCGCGGTGGTTGGTCAGGCGTCGTAGGGTTTTGCCTTGGCCCATGCGCCTCGTTCTTCAAGGTCCTTGTCCAATTCAAGATCCGGTTTTGCCGCGGCCATGAATTCCGAGCCATCCTGCTCCATGGTCAAACGCCAGAGCCTGACCTTTCCCTGGCCGGCCAGGCTGCGCATGGCATCTTCAATCAGCCGGAATTCCTCCTGAGTCGTCTCACTCGTGGGGTCCTTGAGCATGCCGCGTGATGCGGTCCACCCGGGAATCTGTATCTTCTCCATAATGGCTTTCTCGATGTTGTCTTCCATGAATCACTTCCTTACCTGATGTCGCCGCGCGGCGGTCCAAGCTCGCGGTTTGGTGGTCGCCGGCGTTTGAGTCGGGGGCCATTGTCTCACACTTTTGCCGCGGAGATAACCCAAAAAGGTGGTTGGAAATAACCATTCAGTCATTCGGGGATCACTCTCAAGATGTCTTTGCGGGCGCAGCAAGCGCGCTACCAATGTGTATGTCCCAGGCGAAGCCGCGAACTGCTCGTTGACACAGGCCTCTCTCCAGTCAAACCTGGATTACAATGATCTTCGCGAAATGACTTCAGGTGGTATTTCGTGGAGCCTCCTTCTTTGATCCGAACCAACGCAGTTTCCGAGTATAGCTCGAATTGGTGCTGATTATCCGGAGGAGTTGCGTCAATTCGGTCGGTCGGTCAGTCAAAAGGTCTTGACAGCGATGCCGGAGAACATTATGCTCTCGAACTCAAGAATTCTCACCGAGCATTGAGACAATCGCGCACAAACGGCGTGGTAGGAGCCGTGTGAGAGGCATATCGCGGTTTCGGTCGGGAAGCCGGGAGCATCACTTTCTTCCAAAGGTAACGGGCAGGAAGGGTGCAGGCTCCGCGGTGCCGAAAGTCCGGCGCCGGGCTGAACGAGCACGCGAGATCGGACTGATTTGCACTGCCGAGATACAGCGGTGGAGAAGCGTCCTCCGATCCGATGTGCCGATGTCAAGTGCGCGGCCGCGAAATGGAGCATAAAGAGGCAGCATGGCAGGACTAACCTTTCCCAGAGGCGGGGTGCACCCCGCGGAACATAAGGAACTCACCGAGCACCTGGCGATCGAGGAGATGCCGGCCCCTGACCGGGTCGTTCTTCCTTTGTCTATGCACTTTGGCGCTCCTGCTCAGCCTGTGGTCAAGAAGAAGCAGGAAGTCCAGGAAGGCGAGGTGATCGCGACGGTGGAAAAGGCTCTCGGAGCGTCCATTCACAGCAGTGTGACCGGTGTGGTGAAGGCGATTGAGTCTCATCCGCATCCCACTATGGTCCGATGTGACGCAGTGGTTATCGAGAGGGATCCGGAAGCTCCGCCAAAGGCATACGAGATCGAGGATTGGCGGAACCTGACCCGTGAGCAGATCCTGGGCAGGATCAAGGACGCGGGGATAGTGGGGCTCGGGGGCGCGGGCTTCCCCACACATGTGAAGCTTTCTCCGCCTCCTGATGCCAGAGTGGACACGCTCGTCCTCAACGGCGCGGAGTGTGAACCGTACCTTACGACCGATCACAGGCTCATGCTGGAACAGCCCGACAAGGTGGTTGAGGGCGCGAAGATTCTGTCAAAGGTCCTCGGGGTGAAACGCGCGGTCATCGGGGTCGAGTTGAACAAAGCGGACGCTATAAACGCTGTGACAAAGGCGATACAGGAGTCCAAGGGTTCCGATGAAATAGAGGTCGTCGCGCAGGGCATGAGGGTGAAATATCCCCAGGGCTCTGAGAAGCAGCTCATCTATTCCCTGCTCGGCCGCTCTGTTCCCGGTGGAGGCCTACCATTTGACGTGGGAGTCATAGTCCAGAACATTTCAACCACACTGGCCGCGTATGAGGCCGTGACCATGAACAAACCGCTATACGAGAAGGTGTTGACCGTATCGGGTGGGGCGATCAAACGGCCGGCCAACGTCAAAGTGAAGGTGGGCACCCTGCTGTCGGATGTGGTGGATTTCCTAGGCGGTACCAGCGACGATCTGCTGAAGATCGTTTCCGGCGGTCCTATGATGGGATTTGCCATATCAAGTCTGGATGTTCCGGTGGTCAAGACCACTTCCGGGATACTCTTCCTGGGCAAGCACGAGACTGATCTTGTCCCTTCCGGACCCTGCATACATTGCGGCTGGTGCATGGAGGCCTGTCCCATGGGATTGGCCCCCAAAGAAGTCGCCATCTATGTGGAGGCGGGAAGAGGGGCTGAAACTGAAAGATTCGGCGTCCTTGATTGCTTCGAGTGTGGGTGTTGCGCCTATGTGTGCCCGGCCAGGCGCCCTCTGGTTCAGTTCGCCCGTCTGGCAAAGATGGAAATAAAGCAGGCGGGGAAGTGAGCATCTGTTTTGAGCGTGACGGGCTCCCTAATGAGCGCTATTGAGTAGGACGGAAGTCCTCTGATCATACCGGCCCTCCGTGGCAAATGGTGATGCCTGGTGGACCGAATAAACGGCAATAAGTTACGGGGAGGATGGGAAAATCGAAACGCAAGATCAAAGGAATCCGGGAATGGAACCCCTATGGGCCGTCTCGGTATCTCCCCACATAAGAGCGGGGAAGACCACGTCCGGGATCATGTGGACCGTTTGCGGGGCTCTGGTCCCGGTGTTGTTGCTCTCAATCTACAATTTCGGGCTGAGGGGCCTTCTCATAACGCTGGTAAGCGTGGTCTCTTGTGTGGTGATCGAGGCCATGTCCCAGAAAGCCCTTGGTAGACCTGTTCGGATCAACGACGGCAGCGCGGTGCTCACGGGGCTGCTGATGGCGTTTGTAATATCGCCCGGGGTTCCGTTGTGGTTGCCGGTCGTCGGGGCAGTGGGAGCAATCTTCATCAACAAGGAACTTATGGGCGGCCTTGGTTTCAACGTCTGGAATCCGGCGCTCGTAGGCCGTGCCCTGATGATGGCGTCTTTTCCGGTCGCAATGACCGCAACGTGGCTTCCGAATATTGAGCCGTCGAAGTGGTCGCTCGGTACGTATCTTGGACCGGGGGTGGACACCCTCACGACCGCGACCCCCTTGTATATACTGGGGCAATTCGGCCTGGACGGCCTGATGCAGAAGTTCGGCGGGTATTCCACGATCTTGTGGAATTTCTTCCTGGGCACGTCGCCCGGGTGTATCGGTGAGACCTCTGCGTTGTTGATCCTGCTGGGCGGCCTGTTCCTCATGATAAGGGGAATCATCACCTGGCACATTCCCGTATCCACTATCTTGACGGTTGCGGTGATCGCCTGGATCGCCGGTGGCGAGACCTGGTTCTCGGGCGGGGACCTGATCGTGATTCACGTGTTGTCCGGCGGATTGATGCTGGGCGCGTTCTTCATGTGTACCGACTATGTGACCACGCCCACTCTTAGATCGGCTCAAATTGTCTTTGGCGTCGGGGTCGGGGCCCTTACCATGCTCATTAGACTCAAGGGCGGCTATCCGGAAGGAGTATGTTACGCGATACTTCTTATGAACTGTTTGACCCCGGCCCTGGACGAGTGGTTCAAACCCAAGAGATTTGCACCTCCCAAGCAGGCGCCGGTAGCGGCTGCGCAGTAGGAGGGCCTTTTCCATAAAGAGGCGTTCATGAAGGATATTCTGAAGATTACCATGAGTTTGACCGGTGTCTGCATAGCAGCGGCTCTGATACTGGGCGCTGTCTACGCCAATACCGAGCACCTTCGAAAGCTGAGCGAAGTGAGGGAAAGACAAGAGACCATACAGTCTCTGTTGGGCTACTCTCATGGCAAAGAGGCCCCTTCGGACATGAGGGTCTATCCGGTTCACCGGTATGTGATCAATGACCGCAAGCTGGGAACGCTCCTGGGATACGTCCTGCCCGTGAAGGACAACAAGGTGGTCATTTCGGAAATCGACTTGTCCGGAAAGCCCGTCAGGGTGCTCCCACTGAAGGGCGATCCCGCGAAACTCAATGACGAAGCAACCCGCGACCCGGTGGTGATGGCCTCTTTGCCGGAAGGCACCAGAGCCATGTACGCGGAAACGTTCTATGTGGCGGATCTCGGTTCAGATCGGCTCGGATACGTGCTGCCCGGCATAACCCAAGGATTCAAGACATTTGTCAAATTGATGGTGTCCTTGGATCCCAAATTCACGGTCACCGGAGTGGCCATAATCGAGTCTGAAGAGGATCCGGGTCTTGGCGCGGAGATCGAGCAGAACTACTTTAGGAATCAGTTCGTCGGCAAGACTGTTGAAATCCTGAAGACACTCAAGGTCATTAAGAAGCCGCTCCCTGCAGATTACCTTGACGTGTTGGAACCAGTGAAGTCCGCCAAGCTCACAAAGGAGCAGGTCGCCAAGATAAAGGCGGAGCACCTCAAGGACAATATCTACTCCCTTACGGGGGCGACCATTTCCAGCGTTGCAGTGACCAGAGGGGTAAAAGACACGGTTAGGAAATTCGTCTATCGATTTGACATCCTGAATAGAGCCATAGAGAAGAACAGCATTCAGGTTGCTTTCTAGCGGAGGTTAAGTTGAACAGGAACGCAGAACTTCTCTGGAACGGGCTGATTCCGGAGAATCCCATTTTTCGCCTGGCCCTGAGCATGTGTCCCGCGGTTGCGGTGACTACCTCGATCAAGAACGGATTGCTCCTGGGGCTGGCGGTGATATTCGTTCAGGTCTTTTCCAGTTGCACCGTAGCCATTTTTCGGGGGTTGATACACCCGAGGATCAGGATCCCGGCTTATGTGCTCGTAATTGCCCTGTGGGTGAGCGTGATCGACATGATTCTCCCGGTGATTTCACCGGACGTGTACAAACAAGTTGCGCTGTTCGTCAAGCTCATCGTTGTGTTTGCCATCATCATATCCAGGTTGGAACTCTTCGCTTCCAAGGAACCTCTGGTCCCATCGTTTTTCGACGGCCTCGGTATGGGACTCGGATTTCTATTTGGCCTGGTTCTCATAGGAGCGATTCGAGAATTGACCGGCTCCGGTCAACTCTACGGCTACGATGTGCTGGGTTTCAAACCCTTGTTGATAATGATCCTGCCCGCGGGAGGCTTTTTCGTTATCGGCTTCATCATGGCTGCTTTCAACTGGATTGAATACAGGTTGACCGGCAAGATCCCCACATCCGGAGGAGCGCACTAATATGAGAACTTCGAGAATTGCGGTCAAAGCACTGCTCCTGACGGCCTTGTTCTTGATTGCTGCGGGGCCTGTAGCGGCCGAGCTAACCGGGGAGGGATCTTTCAAGAAGGATAGTGAGATGGAGCTGGTCTTCGGCCTTCCTGTTGACGAAGCGTGGGCCAAAGACGCGGGCAACTACAGAGTCTTTGAGAGGCCCGATCCTGACATCATGATTCCCGTGGAATCGGTGACCTTGGGCCCCAGGAAAACCGTAGTAACTCTCAAATTCAAGGAACCCCTGAACCAGTCCGCGGAGTACGTCATCGAAATGAAGGACGTTACATCAGAGGGCAAGGTGATGGGAAGCGGGCTGTTCACCGTCAAGAAGGGCAATTTCCAAATACTGATCGGCATTCTCCTCGGTGCCATGCTCATCAACAATTTTGTCTTCACCAAGTATCTAGGGCTGTGCATTTTCTTCGGCGTCTCCCAGAAAAGGGAGACCGCCATCGGCATGGGGATCACTTTCACCATAGTGATAGCTCTCAGTTCCCTTTTGTGCTGGGCGTTTTACAACTATATCTTGGAGCCGTACCATCTGGATTTTCTCAAGATCATTGTCTTCATGGGAACAGTGGCAATCCTTGTCCAGGCCGTGGACACGATCCTGCGCAAGGTGAACCCATACCTGTTTAAGAAGCTCGGTGTCTTCCTGGTGCTGATTGTGACCAACTGCATTATCCTGGCTGTGCCGCTGATCAACGCGGACAGCGGATACGGGCCCGATGCCAGTGTGACGCTCGGACTCGGGGCGGGCGTGGGATTCGCCATAGCGCTGTTCCTCATGGCGTGCGTCAGAGAGAAACTGGAACTGTGCAATGTCCCGCCCACATTCCGCGGATTGCCCATCGCGTTCGTGGTTACCGGTCTATTCGCGCTGGCGTTCCTGGGTTTTTCGGGGCTGTCGATCTTTTAGCTCATAGCCCGGGGCAGAGAGCAAACGTGGAAGTGCTCAACACTGAAAGGATAGAAACGGACTTCCCCTCTCCCTCCGGGAGTGGGCTAGAATTAGGGTCTCAGTCTGAAAGAATCGGACCGAAACCTGCACTCAAGGAAACGTCTCCGCGCTTGATAGGACGAGCAATCTAGAAGAACGGTCGTGGCATGGTTTGCGGCCGGATCGAGGTGTTCAAATATGGAAGGTGTCTGGAATACAGCGCTCATCGGATTGATATTCTTCATAGTTTTCGGAGTTTCTTGCGGATTTGTTCTGGCATACGCAGCCAGACGTTTCGCTGTCTATGTTGATCCGAAGATCGAGGCGGTCAAGAATTGTCTGCCCGGGGCCAACTGCGCAGCATGCGGTTTCGCAGGCTGTGAATCCTATGCGGAGGCCGTTGTGACCGATCCGCAGGTCCCGACCAACAAGTGTGCACCCGGAAAAGCAGATGTAGCGGCCAAGGTCGCGGAAATCACCGGCAAAGCCGCCGCGGAAGCGGGAGAGTTAATCTCCGTTCTCCGCTGCTCCAGGAATGATGGGGGCGTGAAAAGGAAGCATGCTTACGTGGGATTTGACACGTGCGCGGCCGCGAGCATCGCTTTCGGCGGCCCCCACGAGTGCACCTTCGCGTGTATAGGCTACGGAGATTGCGAGGTCGCGTGCCCCTTCCACGCCATCACAATGGAAGACGCCATGCCTGTGATCGATCCGGAATTGTGCACCGGTTGCGGAGTCTGTGTAGAACGGTGCGCCAAGAACGTGCTCCAGATCGTCCCCAGGGACGCACAAGTATACGTTCCGTGCAGCACCCACGACAAAGGGAAGAACGTCACCGATGTCTGTTCCGCGGGCTGCATCCACTGCATGGCCTGCACGAGAAAGGCCAAGGACGTGGTCAATATGGTCGATGACCGCATCGAGATCGACTACGAAAACATCACCGAAGAACAAGCCAAGGCCGCAAAATGGGCCTGTAGCCGCCAATTTGTCTTCCGATACATCGACTCTGAACGTGAAGCGGAAGCCGTCGACCAAATAAAGGCTGAGAAAGCCACAAAGAAAGCCGCCGCGGCAAAGAAGAAAGCCGCAGAAGCAGAAGCTGCAAAAGCGGAAGGGTAGAAGGCGGAAGGATGAAAGAAAGGACTCTGGGTGAGGCGTTTTTGCAAAAACGCCTCACCCGGACCCCCTCCCCAAAAAAAAACTCTCAACTTACGGGCCGTTAGGCAGCCAGCCATTGCCAAATGTGGTTTGCGGCCGGTGAGTAGTCTCCCCTTTGATACCACAGTCCCGAGATTCCGGACGACAAGCTGTTTTGATGAGGTGACGTACCATGAGACGGGGGCGATTGTCGGCGCGTCGACCTTCTAAGGGGCTCACTTGGTCGATCCGGCAGTGAAGCCGGATCGTTCCCGTTGGTTCATCCCCGGAACACCTTGGTGTCGATCCAGGTCTGCTTCACTAATGTCCACCAGTCCACGGCCAGACCCTTGAGCACATATTCGTACGGAAGCCATCCGTATCCACCGTCACCCCATCCGGTCCCCCAGGAGTTTCTTATTAGAAAGGCCCCGGTGGTCTTCTCATCGCAATCCTGGTTCCTTATCTTGAACTTGTCGTCGTACCCGATTGCAACCACTGCATGACCGCCTCTCACCTTTTCTTTCGGGCAGGGTATCGGAATTGAGCCGGTATCAGATGATTGGCTGATAGACGAGTAGACCGTGAATCCGAACATGGAGGGCAATCCAGCGTGCAAGAACTTTTTCACCTTGTTGAGCAACGCCTTTTCCGCGGTGCCGTGCGCGTCTAGACGGAGATACTGAATCGGTCGATATTCTTTGGCAAACGAGTAACAGAACGCCGAAGGCTCTTCATCGAACCCTTCCTCGGAATATGGCCAGTACTCCTCCGGCGGGACGCCGAAAAGCACCATTGCAGCCATGGTAGTCCGTAGAAGCGCCCCCGTGTCTCCAGTCCAGTGGAGCAAGTTGCGAGTAGCTTTGTACAGAAAGAGTCTTGACCCATCGATATGATGCCCAAAAGCTCGACGTTCATAGTATTCCACCAGGGCCACGCCTGCCTGAGCTGTACATGAACCCAGACCTCCCTGATCTTCAACCGGCGAACACCACTGCCGCAAATCAACACTCGTGGGCAAGGCCGCCTTAGTTCGTTTGGTGACGCCGGTAGGATCGAGCATGGCCTCGATAGGTTTGTAATCCGTCGTGTAATCTCTAAAATCAGGGTAGTCGGGTCGCCACCCCATCCCGGGTAACTTCGTGGTCAAGCTCATGACTTTGTCCTCCCTTTGTTCAGTTAATGTTGAGGCGTTTTATCAAACAGACCGCCCACGAAAGTGCGATCGCCACTCTGAACCTGCGAAATGAGTAAGGAAGCCGGCCTCCAGAGCCGCGGCAGTCATTGCCGGAGACCCGCGGGTTTTCCCCAACAAAACGACAAAGGCAGGTCTCCAGGCCTTCCGAATTTGCCACCGACACCCCTGTTTCCAGGAAACCCGGGCGCACCACAGGTCCGAGTCACGCTTTCAAGCGGGGCGCCATGCTTTCCGTCCAGGCTTTGCAGAATTCCTCATACGCCGGCTTCACAAAGAGCTTCACCAGAATTGCAGCCACCAGGGCGGCAACTGCTACAGATAGACCAAGGTAACTCACCAGAATCGTGGCCAAAGCTCCCACGACCGCTGCTGTCCCACCACCAAAGGCTTCCAGCAGTTCCTCCCTCTCCTCCACGGACACATCGTCCGAAGCGCATACCAGTTCATAAGCTGCCAGTTCAATACGCTTGAAGAGGCCCCGACCGAAGTCCGCCATCATGTCCCCTGCTCCGCGATCACCGAACGCCGGGACCGCAGTCAGGCGAACCGCAAGGTCAGCGTAGCCTGCCCTGGTTGGTGCTTCCGCCAAGGACTTCGCCACTAGACCAAGCTCCACATATAGCTGGTCAGTCTCCTGTTCCAACAGCCTGGGAGCGGCCTCCCGCGCCTGTTTTGCCACTTCTGACATGACGCCCTCCAGTTCTCTTGGTGGCCTGTCTTCTTAGGATAAGCCACACATGAATATGATAATTCCCGTTGGTGAAACTGGGGCAAGAGCCGGGGCATATGCTGCGGCTTCGCCGTTGTGACCACTTGCCGTGTTGAGCGTGCGAAAGTTTGTGTCTGGCCAAACTCATGGCAAGCTGATTAGAGAACAAGCAACGCGCTGCCTTTCGGCCTTTTCTTCATGGTATGATTGTTGAGTCAAGGATGTCAAGCCTTATTGTTGGGTGGTTTATGGGTGGGGAAAATACCCCATAGCCATGTTTGGCGCCTCTGAAACGGTCTGCTCAACAACATGGTCAAGCAAGATCCTATGCTTGAAGTGCCACTTATCTGATTTTCCCCGAGATCCCGCGTAGAGTTGCTCGCCTCCGAACGTCCGCAATCTTTGATCCGACGCAACCGTTCACCGTGAACCGTACAAGCTCCGGGAATCACGTATGGGGGAGGTTTGGAGGGGGAGCTACCGGGCGTAGGGCCAATTTGCGAGCCGGTTGGTGTGGGACTTCATTAGTGGTCCGTACCGGCCCGCCGGGCAAGGGTGCTTGGAAAGAGGTTTCGGGTTTATGCTTTGCACGGGGTCACGGGAATATCGAGGGATGGGCCTACTTGGTTGTGGGACGGATATATCGTGGAGAACCTATTGACACCACGTCGAGTGGGCCCTCCATTCTTACCGGGAGCGGAACCGCTTCAAGCCTGGTGAACCATTACGATCCGACAGCAGCGCTCAAGACGTGGAGACTTCCGTGGGAAGCCCGTTCAAGGCACTGTTAGCGGCCGGTGGAATGTTCACCACAAGAGTCACGCTTGACGTAAATCTCTCACGAGTTCAATATAGTGGTCCATAGTAATCGTCGCTCTTCGATCATCAACATGGACAGGGATTCTCTTTCACACGGAATTGAGATTATTGGCGCGGCCGCACGCTCGCGTCTGGACGATCGCGTTCTGGATCTGCTTGCGGAACACATAGACCAGAACGGGATTCCACGGTTTCTCTATCTCTCGCCTACTAGACGAAAGAACCGTGAGATGGAGATGCGGCTTCAGCAGCGGCGGCTTTCGTGGAAGCCCAGGTTCCTGGTTCCTATGGGGCTTGCCCAGAAGATGCTGGAAGATCTGCCTGACAGAGAGTTCCGATGGGTCGGGTCTGAGCTGAAGATCCTACTCATTTGGAAAATCCTCGAAAGGGCCGAGGAAGGGGCCGGCCTCAGTACGCTGCGTTTCAGGGAGTCGAGCACGCCGATGGGGGTGGCTCGCCATGTTGCACATGCTATGGACGTGCTCGCGAGAAGGGGATTGACCCCGGTGGATGGCGCCGCGGGTCTCCCTTCTTCCACAGCCGGGGATCTGGACCGAGTCTGTTCGGAATATCGGGACGCGCTAAAGGATCACGGGTTGACCGATCCGGTCGAGATTCCCGAGTTGGCTGCAAATGCCCTGAGAGAAAAGGAGTGCTCTCTTCCGGAGCCCACAGATCTGCTGGTCCTGGACGGTTTTGTGGCGCCCGATCATGGGGAGACTGAGTTTATATTGGAACTTTCGGCTTCGTTCAGAGGCAAGCGCGTGGTGGTCACATTACCCACGCAAGTGCCGGACCTCCAGGGCGCAGAGGATCCGGATCGACTGCCGGATCGCCTCAGAATGTTCAGGCATGGCAAACGCCTTTTTCAGGGGCTGGGCGCATGGGGCTGGTCGGTCCCAAGACCACTCGACGGTTCATCTTCGCGCGTTCCTCCGGCTCGGGAAGATCTGTCACTTCGGTCCTATCCGGACAGGGCCGCGGAAGTGAAGGGCATTGCGCGTGCGGTGAAGAAGCTCTTTTTCGCTGCCGACGCGCGTGAGAGTCTTGCTCCCGAGGATTTTCACATAGTCGTGCCCAACATTGATCCTTACTATCGGCTTTTCATCGAGATATTTCCCAGGTACGGAATACCATTCAATATTACCAGGGGCATTCCGCCCGCGTCTATTCCAGTAGTCGGACTGATACAGACGCTCATGGATTCGATCCTGGAGCGGGACCGTCTGACGCTGTTCCGTCTCTTTTCTTCCGCCCTGATCGCTCCTCCTGCCGAGCGATCCACAGAAGGTTTTTCGGGTTTTCTCGACCGTTTTTCTCAGCACTTTGAGTCGGTGATGGATCCGAATGAAGCCTTGGAATTGACACACGATCAGGAACCTCTTTTGGATTTCGCGTTGATCGACCGTGCCTGCCGGGTCTCAGGCGTCCGCGGCGGCAGGGACATTCAGTCGGACTGGGTAGCCCCACTGGCACGGTCCTACTCCGGTAGAATCATCAGCGCTCGCTCATCGGGGGGGCGTCTGAACGAGAAACGAACCCGAAGAGAGTTGGCCGCGCTTCTCCGACAGTTGTGGCTCCTGGACGCGGAGTTCTCGGCCTTTGATCTGGTGGAGACGGAGGCACAGGGCAGGGGAGATCTGATCGGCTCCTTGAACGGCCTTATCAGACGCTACAGGTTGAACGAGAACTTGATCCAATCCCTCGCTGCGATCGAATCGGAAATCCCGGTGGGCCGACAAATCGTTCTTGAGAAGAACGTCAAGGGATTCAACAGAGCGATAGAGGTGTTGGCCGAAATAGAGAGAGACCTGACGGTGGCCGGTGACCTGAACCCCACCATTGGGACCGTTCGACAGATATTTCGTGACAGGTGCAAGAGAGAGATGATTCAAGAGGCCGGTGAACTCAAGGGAGTGAGCATCTCTCAGTTGCTCGAGATCAGGAATCTGGTTCGGCCGGTAGTATTCATGGCTGGACTCACCTCCCACGAATTCCCCCTTCTTCCAGTATCCGGTTTTCTGCTGCCCGGGGGACCGGAATCCCCGGATGTCCGAAAGGCTACGGATGAATCCCATTACCTCTTGCACCATGCAATTGAGAATTCCAACCGACTGGAGTTATCGTACCCCACATCAGATGGAACAGACCCACTTGAACCGTCGCCGATCATCGAGGATCTTCGGCAACAGGGCCTGTTGGGTGAAGAAGCGGAAATTGAGGAGACCTGGGCTCCATGTGCCGCATACGAGATTCTTGAGGAAACCGGACGTTCTTGGGCGGAAGGCATGCCTGTGCCGTGGGACAGAGTCAAGCAACTCTTGGCCTGTTATCCGCTGAAATCCGGGGATGCGATTGAAGGTTTTCACGAAGAAGTCAGACGCGTGTTCACGGCCTGTCTCCTTCGTTCAAGCCACGAAGAGCAGGGCCCTTATGATGGAATGATCGGCGAACCTGAGATTTCGGCCCTGGTTAACCGGATCCTGGATCACAGCCGATTCAGTTATTCGGCAGCGATGCTGAACGATTATCGCGTGTGCCCCATGTCATTCTTTTTCAAGCGCGTCCTCTCGCTTGCCCCTGTGCCGGAAATCCCCGAAGAACCGGAAGCCGCGGATGTGGGCACGGTGGTTCATGAGATCCTTGCGCGCTTCTACGCGGCGCGCCGAGACAGCGGCCTGGGCAGAATCCATCCGGGCAATCGAGTTGAAGCACTTGCCGGGCTTTTTCGGACCGCAAACGAGATCTTCAATGAACATGATTCTCTGTCAGGCGACCGCATCGAGGCCTGGGGTGTGCGTCAAAGAGTTACCAGAGGCCTCTTGACGCCCGAGCATATGACCGACCCAGTCCATTTGCAGAAGGCACGGATCGGGACAGACATTGCCTTGAACCGCCGTGGACTTCTCAGGATATTGGTGGATTACGAGTCACAGGCTGATCTCCCGCTGCATCCCTGGTCAATGGAGTTTCCGTTCGGATATGAAGACAACCCACCTCTGGTCATAGACGGCATGGATGGCAGAAGGATTCGGGTTAGAGGGAAAATCGACAGAGTCGACCTGTATGGAAAATCCCCCACCGAACCCACCGCCGCTGCTTGGATTTTCGACTACAAAACCGGCCGATGTCCTTCTCTCATGGAGGTCAAGGCAGGCAACGACCTTCAACTGCCTGTGTACATGTTGGCAGTGCTGGAGGTATTCACTGAACATCCAATAGAGGAAGTGGGCGCCTGCTTTCTGTCTTTGAACATCAGGGAAGACGCGCCGAGAAAGGCTTTGATTCATACCACCGGGATTCCGGATGAACTGATTGCACGCTCAAGGCGCAGTTCATGGGAGGTTTCTCACAAGGATCTGGAGTCCTTCAGGTCAGCGATCAGGGACATCGACGAGTCGATCAGGCGCGGGTATTTCCCCAGGTCTGAAACCCCATCGCGGTGTGGCTTCTGCGATTACTCTTGGGCCTGCTTCAGGGACGAACACAGGATTCAGGCTGTTTCGGGCCCATGAATACTTACGGGATCAGTCCTGAGTAGGACCGGCATCTTGCCGATCCCTATGCGCCAATGACGCAACACTTCAAAACAAGAGTACCCAGATGAACAAGCGATTGAGACACTGAGTTCGGATCACATGGGAATGGACGCCAGGAACATGATAGCCCGTCTCAACCCCGATGAAATCCTTGGCAGAGCCGCCGAGGCCAAGAGACGCTCGTCTCCGTGTACTCTGTGTCCCCGGCAGTGCAAAGTGGACAGGGTGGCGGGCGAAACAGGGTTCTGCGGCGCGGGAACATATCCGTCGATAGCCGCGGCGCTTCCTCACTTTGGCGAAGAGCCTCCATTGACAGGCCCCGGGGGCGCGGGAACCATATTCTTTTCCGGCTGCAATCTTCGCTGCACCTATTGTCAGAATCATCAGATAAGCCAGGGCATGTTGGGTTCCGCGGTCGCCCCAGGTGACCTGGCTGGAAGGATCCTGGAGCTTCAGGCCCAGGGCTGTTCTACGATCGAGCCGGTATCCCCCACTCATCATCTACCCGGACTTCTTGAAGCGCTTGCCATAGCCCGAAAAGGAGGCCTGGATCTCCCAGTGGTCTACAATACAAACGCCTACGAATCACGCGGGACCCTCCATTTGCTGCACGGAATCGTTGATGTCTATCTCCCGGACCTCAAGTACGCATCGGACGACATCGCTCATAGGTGCTCCGCTGTGGGCGACTATGTTCAGACCGCGCGTGACGCGATCATCGAGATGCACGCTCAGGTGGGCAATCTTGTGGTTGACCTGAAGGGCTTGGCTGTGCGCGGCCTGATCCTGCGCCACCTCTTGCTTCCAAATAGCCTGTCTGGAACCGAGGAGACACTCCTGTGGGTCAGGGACAACCTCCCAAGAACCATTACGCTTTCGCTGATGGCCCAGTATTCGCCTCAACACAGAAGCCACGGATTCTCCCCATTGAATCGAAGGATCACGCAGGAAGAATATGAAGCCGCTGTGGACCTTGCCTGGCGGATAGGGCTGGAAAACACCTTTGTTCAGGAATTGGCTTCGCAAGATTGCGGCGTGCCGGATTTCCAACTTGAGAACCCCTTCAACCGGGATTGATTGATGCCGCCCCGACTTACGGAGGCCGTGTGCCCCGCGGTTTCTTGAAGTCGCGCGTCCGGTCATGACGCGGACTCGGACGATTGCCCCGATTACTCAAGTTGACATCGCGCCCGTGTAGCGATACTCTATTCCTATACGGCAGATCAAGGCGCCAATTGAGATCTGAGCACACACCGGCAGGCAAAGGTGGTCGCAATGATCTCCAAGAGCACTCCGGGTCCGTCTGAAAAGGCCCACTGTGTCAAGTGGCGGGAGCCAGGATCGGGCCGAAGCGCCATATTCAATTGGCATTACAAAGCAGGATTCTTGCAAGAGATCATTCCGGTTCATCAATAGATCAGGAGGAGTCATGAAGGCAAGAACCGCTGAGTTACAATTCGCCAAGTTTATCGAAAGGTTCCAGGATCGGATAACTGAGGAATTCCTGGAGGACGCGTTCAAGCGCCGCGATCTCTTTGCCCAGTCCCCCCTGGGTAGACAGATGGTAGAAGACCTGGCAGGCCGTATCTTGTCTGAATTCACCAAGAATATTGACAAGAAGACCGGGGTGGAGTATGTCGCGGATCCGCACGTGAACCTCGGTTTGCGGTGCTGTGAAGACGGTCTGAGCTGTTCTGAAATGGTCCGGATCTTTATCCTCTTGAAGCGCCACATTTGGCTCTTTTTCCAGGAAAGCGACTTCGCCGGCCAGCCGTTCGACGTCAGGTCGATTGTGGCGCTGAATAATCGCACAGCCCTGTTTTTCGACCGGGTGATCTACTATTTCCTGGTGGGGTACGAAGAGACTAAAAGCGAGAAGACTTCCGAATTGACGCGAATTTATTCAGAGTTCCTGCAAATGGTCCGCAGCGATCTGGGCATGGATGGGACGTCTGAAGAAGATCGATGACTCTGATACCGGAGACTTGCCGAACTTGAACAACCTCGTCTTTTCCGACTGACACTTGCAACTTGGATCTCACCCTATGTTGGCTTACTTTGATTGCTACGCAGGCATAGCCGGGGACATGACCCTGGCCGCCCTCATTGACTTGGGCCTGGAGCCCAAATACCTGGAGGACCAGCTTTCCTACCTCGATCTGCCGGGCTACAACCTGAACATCCGGCGATCCAAAAGGGGGGCGATTGCAGGGATCCGCTTTGAAGTCCAGGTACACCAAGACCAGCCCCATCGGTCGTATCCCCATATTTCCAGTCTGATAGATCACTCGGGCCTGGAGGAGACGACCAAGAACCTGGCTCTGGAGATGTTTCGTGTGCTGGCCGAGGCTGAAGCGAAAGTCCACGGCGTGCATCCGGAAGACGTCCACTTTCATGAGGTCGGCGCTGTTGATTCCATTGTTGATATTGTCGGAACCGCGGTGGCCATACATCGTCTCGGCATAAGCAGGATTGTTTGCTCTCCATTGCCGCTGAGCAGGAACTACGTCAAGACCTCTCACGGAAATCTTCCCTCCCCGGCTCCGGCCACATTGGAAATTCTCAAAGGCGTTCCGGTGATCGGCGCGGAATCGTCCATTGAAATGGTTACGCCTACCGGCGCGGTCATTGCGCGCTGCCTGGCCGATGAGTTTGGACCGTACCCAAGCTTCACACCAATCAAAACCGGTTACGGTCTCGGAGCTTCCGATCCACCCGGATTCCCCAATGCACTGCGCGTGGTTCTCGGGACCTCGCCTGATTCTCCACTGGAGCAGGACAGAGTCGGCTCCCTGGAGTGTCAGGTGGATGATCTCGACCCCAGAGTACTGGGCGATCTCATGGACCGGCTTTTTGATCTAGGAGCGCTCGACGTGACCTTCTCGCCCGTTCAAATGAAAAAGAATCGGCCGGGGACTTTGATACGCGTCCTTGTGAACCAAGACACGGTGTCGACCCTGGCCGAAGTAATTCTGACGCACACTACCACACTGGGAGTTCGACTTTCCTACGTGGACAGGATTGTCCTGGCAAGGGCATCCGAGGTCGCTGCCACTTCTCTGGGGCCGGTAAGGATCAAGGTCGTGGAGATGCCCGGAGGACGCGTTGAAAAACGCGCTGAATACGACGACGTGCGCTCGCTGTCAACCGATACGGGTCGCCCGCTCCGCGAAATCCTGCGGCTCCTGGACAAGGAATTGAATGAGTGAGTTGGTCAACGCCTGACAGTGGGGGGGGGCGGCCGCAAGGGGAACCGGCTGTGCGCGTCACCGCGCTGATGAGGGGCCGCGCCCGAGGAGATTGGCCTGCCTCGGGCGCGGGGCAGCTACTGCACCACCTGTACCGTATATCCGAACTTGTTTCCGTTCTCCTGCAAGTAATCCACCTTGACCTTCTCTCCGACCGCAGGCCTACGGAACGGGATGAATTTGGTCTTCAGTCCTACTTTGACATTCATGACTTCAGCCGCGCCGCCTTCCTCGATTACCCTTATTGAAAGGCTCTTGGGCGATGAAGCGACAACATCTCCGGCAAGCTTCTTATACTGCTTTTCGGCTGGAACGCCTGTCTTATCGGGAGTGGGTTCCGGGGTTGGTGTCGGCTTTTTCTCCGGCTTCAGAGCTTGCTTTCGCGGTTTGGCGCGCTTCTTGGGTTTCTTCTTCCGCGGTTTCCAGGCCTTGTCTTTGACGTGTGACGGTGGCGACCGCCTGCAATTAGGTTTGGCCGGCGGACACACGTCGCGAGCTTTCTCGGTGACAGTCCTGCAAACGGACGAACTCGGGGGGGGAGGAGGATAGCATGTGACACGCTGACGCTTGGGAGTGAGGCTCACGACCTTGGAGGCCTTCATGTATCCGTCCTCGAGCAGGAAGTCTACCGCTACTCGCTCTCCCAGGCAGGGCCGCCGGTTCGGTATGTACTTTGTTCTCCAACCGACGTTGATCTTGGCGCATTGGCCTCCACTCTTGACAGTCATGGTCCGCCAGCCGTGTTCAACAACGGTCCCCTTGAACGTACAGATTCTGTAGGCCTCTGCCGGCGTGCAGACGGCACACGCAAGAATCATGACTGCCGCAACCACGACAGCGCAAGTAATAATCGTAAGCTTCCCGTGCATGGGCGCCTCCTCAACGGGGTGGGGGGGTGAAGAAATTGAAGGCTTTCAGGGTGTTTGTGATCGGGCCCTGATACGCCGGTTCCCCAAAGTTGTTATGAACATAGTAGCTTAGGACCAAAATGTCAAGTGATTTACCAAATGTGGCTCAAATGGTTCGATTTTACTACATATTGCCGGTCCAGATCACACCCAACCCGTCCGGCTTGTCATTACCCCGGGCGTGTGATATCAAGTAGACAGGGAGCATCTAATGGGAATGCTTCGGGATTCAGGCGATCTTCAGGTTGACTTGATAAAGGAAATGGCCGAGGGGCTCGGCAGTCAGGGAATCAGAATCGAGGAGATACTGATAAGAATTCGTGAACTTCGGAGTCGGCTCCGCGCTAGGATCGAGGTTGATGTACACGGAGAGATCGGTTCGGTGAGTTCCGAACCGGCCCTGGTAGATGACATCATTGGCGAGTACAACCTGTTGGTGGCAAGGGCGGAGGAAGCTCTTCGGTGGCTTCTTATTCAGAGAGAGGCTTGCGGATTTAGAACCCATCGGCACGTGTCCTCTCACTATCCGATTCCTTGCAGGATTAGGTTCCCGAACAGATGAGACCGGCTTCCATCGCAGGAGCAATGTGCCCGAGCATGAAACGGCCGGAACGCGGAGCCGACAAAGTGCATGGGTGACCTGCGGTCGCGCGAAGGGAAGCCTCGATATTCCATGAAAAAGGACATATTCATGGGGAAGCGCCGTGGCTATTTCAGGGGCCTGTCGTTGGTCGTCGCACTGTCCGCTGCTTTGGCGCCCTGGGCCTCTGAGCCGGCCCGCGGGGTATCGAACCCCAAGAAGGGGCTTGTATGGGCTGCTTTTTTTTCATCACAAGATTGCCCGATGTGTCGAAATGTGAAGCACCTGTTGGCCGATCTCAGAAAGAGCTATCGGTTTAGATTCAAGCAGTTCGACATTGACAATCCATCGGACTACAAGCTTTTTGAACGCCTGGAGAGCATTCATTCCACAGGTTCCTTTTCCGTGCCGTTGATCCTCATTGGCAATTCTGTTCTGATGGGTGAACGGCAGATTGCTCGCAAACTGGAAGGAACCATAAGGTCGCTGGCCCGTTCGGGTGGATCTCCTCTTCCCTACCTGGGGGCTCCATCTCTTCGGAAGAGCGTGGACCGGCAGACGGATTCGTCACAAAGGGGGCACGAGAGCGACGGGCGTCCTCCCACAATTTGGGAGGAGTGGGAGAAGGTGCAGGCCTTCTTTGAGTGGTTGTTCTAGGGTTCGATTGCGGCCGCGGCGGTGAGAGCGAGTTTCTCGTCCGGAGTCTCTTTCACACTTTCTTTTGCATCTTGCTTGACAATATGAATATATATGTATATATCTTGTTAGACGACGCACAAATGTGAAAACCGGGAGTGAATAATGATCACTATTGACGATGAATCAAGACAGTATTTGAGTGAAAAGCTGACCGAAAATCAATCCCTCAGGGTCTATTTCGGCGGTTTCGGGTGAGGCGGTCCCAACATGGGGTTGGCTCTGGATGAGCCACGAGATGGAGATGAAACCTATCAGATCGACGGCATTTCCGTGATTGTCGATCCGTTTGCCTACAAAGTAATAAATGAATCGGGCGGTGTGGCGATAAAGACAAGCCTGTTCGGACCCACGGCCGAGCTGACCAATGCCGCGGCCGCTTGCGCCAGTTAGGAGGTCGTATCATGCCTATCTTCGAATTCAAGTGCGACAACTGCGGCAAAGAATTCGAGCGCGTAGTCTTTGGGTCGGACGAGGACAAAGTGAACTGCCCGGACTGCGGGGACCTTGAGACCAGAAAACTCATGTCCGTATTTTCGTGCTCGCGAACGGGCGAAGCCTCCTCCGGTTCTTGCGGGGGCGCGCCCGGTGGCTTCGGCTGAGGCTGAGAATCGGCCGCGGTCCGCGGCATGAACAACAGGAATCGTGGAGGCCTTGTAAATCGGCCCCCGGGATCCTTGTAATTTCGGAAAACGTTTCCCCGGGGGGCTTACCCGCGGGTGGGACGATAGTTAGGAAACGCCCCCCATCCCTTACCCCTCAAGATTTCCCAGGAAGGACACAGGACAGACATCCTGTGACCTTTCAGTCATTCGGGGTTAACTTGCAAGATGTCATTGGGAGCGCAGCGAAGCAATCTCCTGCACAGTGGATATGGGATTGCTTCGTCGTTTCACTCCTCGCAATGACACCCTCGATGAGGAGATCTGCCTCGTGAAACTGAAGCCTTACAGACATCCCTGCGGAATTCATTGACAAAAAACACCGAACTTCCTAGACTGACTTTCATTCATCAGAATACAGGCAGAATAGGCCCTGCGCGGGCTCGGCTACATGGAGTATCGCGTCGGGCTCACCATTTTGCTGGGGATCTTTCTCTTTAGTCGTCACATTCTTAACCCTGTCACTTGACTGTGTGCCGCGCTTTTCTGTCACGTACGATGGGAATGGAGTATGATTTGCGAATCGAGCACTGGATTGCGGGAGCAATGAAGTGTGAATACCCCCTCACGCTAACCCTCTCCCTCTGGGCTTACTCTTACCCACACGTGACACCGTGGGTGGTGTAGAAGGGAGAGTCAGTCGTCCCTCCGGGACTTAAAGAAGGGAAATTATGGTGGTTTCTTTTACCCGGCCATAAATGACCGGGCTACTATCAGATGCCCCGACGGGGCATGAAGAGGTGTCCCGTAGGGACACTAGAAAGTAGCCCGGTGCTTCAGCGCCGGGTTCCTCAATCCACTCTAACCCTGTCTGAGAGTCCCGGAGGGACGACAGAATACTAGCGGCGCCCGCGGTGTTACGTGTGTCCCAGTGTAAGCCCTCTGGGAGAGGGCTGGGGTGAGGGATTTCCGGATAAACGGCGCCAACAAATTCGCGCAGCACACGTCATAGGAACGCTCATGACACGAAATCGAGCCACAACGGAACACAATAATGGCGGCAAGTCCCCGTGTCCCGCGTGTTGACCGGCGGGAGGCGGATGGGATATCTTGATACACGGTGAAAATGACGATAATCTTACGAAATGCGGGGGATTGTAGCATTTGAGGGACCAGGCGACACGATTCGGAGTCTCGGACAAACGAGGTGAGCCGTATGGCTGAATTCGTGTTTCTAAGAGATCGAACCCGGCAAACAGCAAAGGAGAGTTACGGTGGCTGAAACAATCAACGAAAGGCTCAAATGGGTAGAACACCAGGGTGTCCGCATTCTCCGTATCGAGCTTCACAATCTGGAAGCTCATGAATACGCCAGGGAACTTCGGCGGGTTGGGGACGACATTGTCGCCGTGGCCCAAGACGAAAAAGGACCTGTGCTCATGCTGGTGGATATTAAGAACACCCAAACCTCAACCGACGTATTGGCGGCATACAAGGAAGTGAGGATAAAGCTGGAGCCCTACGTTAAATCGCTTGCACTGACCGGAATCAAGGGATTCAGGCTGCACTTTGTGAATTTCATCAGGGCCGGCTCCCAAATTGACGTAAAGGCCATTGAGACTGAGGAATTGGCAATAAAGTGGCTGCTGAGCCGATAGAAGGCTGACCAATAAGTGGTAAGCCCCCGGCTCTGCCGGGGGCCATTTAACCCTAGAGAAACTTGTTGCTGATCGTTGTGAACAGGGCTTCACGCTTGCATTTTTTTTTCACATGTCATATAACGCGCATTGTCCGGGGGGGCAAGGCGATCGCCGGCGCCACAGGCGCGGGAGGAAAGTCCGAACTCCGAAGGGCAGGATGCCGGGTAACTCCCGGTAGGGGTAACCCTAAGGCAAGTGCAACAGAAAGCAGACCGCCTCCGGGTTTCCGGAGGTAAGGGTGAAACGGTGAGGTAAGAGCTCACCGGTTCTCGCGGCAACGTGGGAAGCCAGGTAAACCCCATCCGGAGCAAGACCCAATAGAGGAGCGTTTGAGAGCGGCCCGCTCGAGGCTCCCGGGTAGGTTGCTTGAGGCGGCGGGAGACCGTCGCCCTAGATGAATGATCGCCGCCCGACTTGTCGGGAACAGGATTCGGCTTATCGCCCTACCCGGACTCAAAAAAGGGTTGTGAATGGCTGAAGAAACCCCAGGGAACAGCGACCGGATACGAGGCGCCCAGTCACCTGCGGGAGCGTCCAAGAGAAGATTCCGGGTTATGAAGATCCTCGTATGGGTAGCGTTCCTGGTTGTTGCGGTATCGGGGGTCTATAAGTCGGGCTTGCTTGATTCCGTTGTACGTCCGGTTCAATCTTCGATTCCCTCAATCACGAATATTCCCGTTATCGGCTCGATTTTCTCCAAACAGGGGGACTCCACCGATTCGACCCGTGTCATGGGATCGGTCTTCAGCAGTGATGCCTCCGAGGATCTCTTCTCGGAGGTAGCGGTTCTGAGATCTGTTGGACAAAGTCCTGATGAACCTTCCAGGGTGTTGTTTCGGGCGTTTAGGACACCGGAGTTTCGGCAACCGGAGGAGCAACAGAAGGCTGAACCACCCGCAAAGCCCGGTGCATCGGCAGCAGAGACCGCACAGTCTGCGGCCGGCACGCAGGCCACAGGTTCTCCACCACTGAAGCTTGTCTCAGCGCCAAAATCAGCGCCCAAGCAGGCGCCTACACCTGTCATTACCACCAGGGGGCCTTCCGAGGAAGTTCCAGCGAAAGGGGAATCCGCGGAACGAACCGTAGTGGGCGATCAACCGGCATTGCCCAAGCCCGAGAAGCGGAAGCCGGAACCGGCCGCTGAAGGCGTTACCGCGCCCCAGGCAGGCAAGCAGGATAAGGAGACTGTAGGGCAAGGTGAGCCAAAGACCACAACCACGGACACATTGGAAGAGGACTCCCTTTCTCGAAAGTCCAACTCTCCTGAATCAAAGGGCGAACAGCAGGAATATCAGATCCCGGGATCTCTCAGGGTCAGTATCAAGAACTACAAAGGTTCAAAGGTAAGGTGGGATCTGATGGTGATTCTGGACGACTCCGCTTCCATGGGGCGCAAGGGCAAGGCATGGCCTTCCGGGCGGATGAGTGCGGCCCGGCGATTTGTTGAAAAGATGGCCGGCTCGCTTTCTCCGGGCTCCAGGATAGCTGTGAGAGACTTCTACTGCTCAAAGAGTCGAAGCAAGAAGAAACGTAGGAGCCGACCGTGTTTGAGTCACATGCTCCAGGATTGGGCTGAGATCCCGATTGTGGGACTTAAGGAGAGTCTCTTGCAAACCAAACCTGTGGGCCGGACCAATCCCTGCGCGGCGGCTGCGTATTCTCTCAAGAAGGATTTTTCACCCAAAGGCGCGCTTCATCCGAGGATTGTTGTGATAACCGCGGCCGCCACCAAATGCCGTTCAGGCGATGTGCTCAAAGTGATCAACAGGAGGTGGGGAGACGATAGGCCCAACGTGGACGTCATAGGAATCGGGATGAGCCGAAGACGACAAGTGGGGTACCGAACACTGGCCAAGAAAACTAAAGGTGTCTTTCTCAAGGTGGACAAGCCCTCGGATATAGACGCCGCAGTCTCAAGGTACAAGAAGGCGCTTGACGGTCGCATCCGCGAAAAGGTTGAAGTGCGGGGCCCGAAAACCGCAGTAACCGTCGCTCCCGGGGAAGAGATCACTCTGGCCCCGGGCTCCTATACCGTAGTGCTGCCCGTGTTGAAGGGTTTGAATCCGGACAGGCGCGAAATCAAGAATGTGAAAATCCGATCAGGAAAGAGCAATGTCCTGAACGTCAGAGTCCGAAAGGGACGCGCTTTGGTCCGGTTCACAAAGAAGTGACCCGGTTCGGGCCGAACCGACCTGTCTTCAAGTGCAGTGAGATTCGCGCTCGCCCCTCGACATTTCCTGCCGGTGTAATCCTTCACTTACAGGTGGCAGACACACAAAACCCGCCCCGGACTCCGATCCGAGGTCTGCCCGTACGTGTGGGTTAAGGCCCGTGGTGGGGCAAAGTGTAGGGGCGCGGCATGGAGGCTGTCTCAAAACCTCCAGCGCGACTTGAATCTCAGCACGATGGGTGGCCCAGACGCCGCCGCGTCTGGGTTCCGGAGGAACAAGAGGTTCTTCACAACCGGCGCCAATATTCCAAGTGGCCGCTTACAGTCAGCGTTGTCTCAACTCAACCTCTTGTCGCTGCGCGACCCGGACGTAGTAACGTCCGGGCCACCCATGCCCAGCCGTGCTACGATTTCCCACAGATCGCCAATTCTGATACACTTTCCATGCTGCGCCCTCGTGCGCTCTACAACCGGATGATTCGGAGCACTATTCCAGCGATTTGACAAGGATCAGAGCAGGCCTACTCCGGCATCCAAGCGTTTTCCTTCTTCATCTTGTAAGTCCAAGGCAGCTTCGCGTTCTTCCAGCCGTCCTTGAGTCGCCAGCCTTTGTTGGGCCCATCCTTGAGCTTGCCACCCTCGAACCCGTCTACCACATTGTAGACTTGCTTGTATCCTGCCTTGGCCAGATCGTTGGCGCCCGCGGCCGATCTGCTACCGGAACGGCAAATGATGAGCAGGGTTTGGTCAGGCTTGAACTTGGCTTTGACAGCGTCAACAAATCTTGGGTTCAGCGCCTTGTTGAACTTGCTTTTCTTGTCACTCCACTTTCGAGTGAACAGTTTGTAAGGGATATTGGGCGCCAGACCTGTGTTGCCGATAACCTGGAATTCCTCAGGGGTCCTGACGTCGATCAAGACCGCCTTCTTCTCTGTGACCATCTTGTATGCGCCCTTTGCGTCTACATACAGCCCAACCACGGTCTGTTTGTTCTTGCTCTTGGGCGCAGGAACATCACAGAGCCCTACGCAAGCGCACGAGATCAGGAAGAAGAGCGTCAGACCCAACACAGATAACCTTCTTACCATGAGTACACCTCCCATTCTTTTCAAGATCTTCTTGACGGAAACCCGGACATAAAGACACTGCCGCGCTATGCGGTCTCGATTGTAGGGTGTTTGATACAAACTAGCAAGCCGCTGCTTCCAATGTTAATACCGTGGCCTTCAAGCGGATTCCCCAGTATTTGAGTACGTTTTGCTGTTTGCTTTGTCATGTCCGCCGGACTAATTGGGCTCTTGCTGAAACCGGACCTGATCCGTGAGGCCTCCCGGCGAAGCATAACGGTACCTGAGGAGTTTGCGGAATTGTCTTTCCCTTTAGCGGCCGGTCTGGTAATTCTTATTAGAATAGTAGGAAATCGTTGTCGCCACTTCCCCTGATCTCACTACTTCGGGGAGCCGGATGCCCTCATCCAACCCTCCCATAGGAAGGAGGACGCCTGCCCATGTCCCGCATCCTCATCGTCGAAGATGAAATACTCCTTGCCAAGAGCCTCGCCAGGTCTCTCAAGAACCTCGGCTATGAGATCGTCGAAAGTGTTGCCACCGGTGAAGATGCCGTACGCAAGGCTGAGGAGACCCAGCCTGATCTGATCCTCATGGACATCAAGCTCGAAGGCGAAATTGATGGAATTGAGGCGTCATCCTTGATCCGTTCTCGTATGGACGCGGCAATCGTTTATCTTACGGCTCATACGGCAACCGATCTGTTTGAAAGAGCAAAGTTTACAGAGCCGCATGTTTATCTGACTAAGCCGGTTTCTCCCCAGGAGTTGGGGAGAACTGTTGAAATGGCTCTGTACATGCACGAGGCGGACAAACGGGTCAGGGAGAGTGAGGAACTTCATCGGATCACCCTGTCGAACATCTCCGAGACTGTGCTAGTAACGGATGATGAAGGTATCTTCACCTTTATCTGTCCGAACATAGGCGTCATTTTCGGTTACTCCGTGGATGAGGTTCAGACTCTTGGCAATGTCGCAAGGTTGTTGGGAGAAGGACTCGTTGATCCATCCGTGCTGCAAACCAGCAAAGAAATACCGAACATTGAGTGGAGAGTCAGAGACAAGTCGGATGTGGAGCACCTTCTGCTGATAAGCATAAAACGGGTGTCCATCAAGGGCGGTACGCTTCTGTACACCTGTCGGGATATCACCGACCGCAAGAAGGCAGAGAAGGCGGCTCAGCGTCAAAACGCACTTCTTAACAGTACCCTGGAAGCCTTGACTCATCCCTTCTACGTTATCAATTCAGATAATTACACCATTGAGGCGGCGAATTCCGCTGCCGTCGCATCCGGTATCTCTGCCGGCGCCACCTGCTACTCCTCTGCTCATAAGAGGAAGGGTCCTTGTGACGACATTGAGCATCCATGTCCAATGAAAGAAGTCAAGAAGACGAAACGATCTGTGGTGGTGGAGCATATCCATTGCGAACCGGATGGTTCACCGAGAAGGGTTGAAGTCCATGCTTACCCGGTGTTGGACAGTGAGGGAAACGTCAACCAGGTGATCGAATACTGCGTGGAAATTACCGACAGCGAGAAGGCTGAGGAGGCGCTTCGAGATTCCCATGAGAGATTCAGGACAGTTATGGACAGCCTGGATGCAGCCGTTTACGTATCGGACATGGACACCTATGAGGTTCTCTTTATCAATCAGCGCATGAGAGACGTCTTCGGGGACGTGGAGGGGAAGACCTGCTGGAAGAGCATTTATGATGATCAATCGAGCCCATGTGAGTTCTGCCCGAATGACAAACTCATTGACGACAGAGGCGAGCCGACCGGGCTCTATGTATGGGACACTGACAACCGTAAAGCCGATGGTTGGTGGGATCTCCGCTATCGAGCCATTCGGTGGATCGATGGTCGCCTCGTACGACTCCAAATGGCCTCCGATATTACCGAGCGTAAGAAGGCGGAAGAACGCCTCCGAGAGTCGGATCGCCACAAGGCGGTGGCAGACCTTTCCGCCGGAGTTTCACACAACTTCAACAACATGCTCCAGGTTGTTGTGGGCGGTTCCCATCTGGCAATGAACCATCTGGAAACAGGAGCCTACTCAGAGGCAAGAAAGGCTTTGGAAGTTGTAATCAACAGCTCGAAGCACGGCGCTGAAACGGTTAAGCGCTTGCAGGATTTTGCCGGTATCGGAGAAGAAAAGACAACACCCGGGGGGAAAGTCGTTGATTTATCGGACATCGTTCATCAGTCCCTGGAAATGAGTAAGCCCTGGTGGAAATCCAATCCCGAGAAGAAAGGTCTGTCGATTTCACTGAACCGGTACCTGCGGGAGGGTTGTCGCGTGAAAGGCGCCGAGAATGAATTGTTTGAGGTTGTGATAAACCTCATCAAGAATTCTACTGAAGCCCTGCCGGAAGGAGGAGAGATAAAGGTGAGGACCTTCACGGATGACGACAACGTGGTTCTCCAGGTTCAAGATGACGGGATAGGCATTCCGCAGGAGAATATTGCTAGGATATTCGAACCATTTTTTACAACGAAAGGTCCGGGCGGAACCGGCATGGGGCTGGCCGGCAGCTACGGCATTGTTCACGGACTTGGGGGTGTGCTATCGGTGGAGAGTACAGAGGGCCAAGGGGCCGCATTCACTGTTACACTCCCATTTGTCGAAGAACCGTTAAGTGATGAGGCAACCATTGCCCCCGAGTTGCCGCGCAATCTCCGCATTCTGGTGATTGATGACGAGTTGGCAATCGTCAATATGCTCAAGTCAGGGCTGGAAAGGTCCGGACACACGGCATTGACCGCCCCCTCCGGCAGCGAAGGTCTGAAAATTTTCAGAGAGGCGCCGGTGGATCTGGTGATTTGCGATATTAGCATGCCCGGAATGAGTGGCTGGGACGTAGGCAGAACCATTAAGGAGATATGTGATCAGGAAAGTGTCCCCAAGCCGCCTTTCATCATCCTGACCGGGTGGAACGGTCTAGCGAGTGAAGAGGAGAACATCGTTGCAGCCGGGGTGGATGCCGTTGTAGAAAAGCCGATGCGCATCTCGAACTTATTGGCGGTCATAAGTGATGTGATTCGCGGAACTGATTAGGCTGTGTCGAGAAGCGCCGGCCCACGGAATTCGCTCAGGAGATCAGAATATGCCGACACGCATCCTTGTTGCAGAAGACGAGAAAGATGTCGCCGCAATCTTGACCCAATCCCTGAAACAGGAAGGATACGAGGTTACCGCGGTGGTGTCCAGCGGTGAAGACGTGGTTGCGGAAGTCGGCAGAGACACCCCAGATCTGGTCTTAATGGACATTAGATTGGACGGCAAAATTGACGGCATTGAGGCGACCCGCCGTCTATGCTCCTATTACGACGTTCCCGTAGTGTACGTGTCGGCTTTGTCGGACAGTCGAACCCTGGAACGGACAAAGACCACGGAGGCGTATGGTTACCTGATCAAGCCCGTATCTCCCAAGGATCTCCGATTCGGGATTGAAACCGCGCTGTGCAGGTATCGTATACAGAAGCAGCTAAAGCTAAGTGAGGAAAAGTTCCGCGGTATCGTTGAGGACCAAACCGATCTGCTGTACCGGTTCTCGCTCGAAGGTTCGGTCTCATTCGCAAATGAAGCGTTCTGCCTGTACTATGGAACACAGGGAGATAGCGTGTTGGGCCGGCATATTTCCTCCTTTCTACCATCGGAAGATCTTCAAAGAATACGGGACTATTTTGCCTCAACAACAGAGCAGGGAGCGTCATTAAGGTTCGAGCATCCGCACCCGTCTCCCGTAGGAGAGAGTCGATGGATCCATTCAACCGTCAGAACCCAGCGGAATGAGGAAGGAGAGACCGTGGAATTCCAGGTCTCTTCCCGTGACGTCACAGAGCGGAGACGACAACACGAAGCCTTGATGCGGGCTCAGTCCGACCTGGAGAGACTCGTCGAGGAACGAACGGCCGAGCTAAAGACTTCCAACAGGTACTTGACAGAGGCAATTGAAGAAAGGATCTGGAAGGAAGAGGAGTTAAAGAAGAGCGAGGAGCGCTTCCGAATGCTCGTTGAGTCGGCAAGCGATTGCATTTTCATCAAAGACCGATTTCTCAGGTACACACATGTCAATCCGGCCATGAAGGAAGTGCTTGGCTTACCGGTCTCGAAAATCGTGGGAAGCGGCGACAAAGACTTGTTCGACCCGGAAACAGCCGCTCGGTTACAGGAAGTGGATCGCCGCGTGCTCGACGGTGAGACGGTTGAGAAGGAGCAGACCAGAACGGTGCGAGGTCAGGTCATCACGTTTCTGGATATTCGATCACCCATGCGTACTGGGAGTGGGCAGATAACAGGCGTTTTCGGTATCGCGCGAGACATCACGACAAGGGCTCAGTTGTCCGACTCCTCGTCCAAGATGTCCCAACGGGAATATCCGTCGTCCGCCATGAAGAAGACATTACATCTGGCGGGGTTGGCTGCCGGGAAGACCAGCACGGTTCTCATAACCGGTGAGTCCGGAAGCGGCAAGGATTTTGTCGCCCAGTACATCCATCAGAATTCAGATCGAGCCGACGGTCCCTTTGTTTCGATCAACTGTGCGTCGTTGCCCCAGGATCTGGCGGAAACGGAACTCTTCGGTCATGCGGCGGGAGCGTTCACGAGTGGTTGGCGCGCCAAGAAAGGGCTGGTGCAGACAGGCGAAAGCGGCACAGTTCTTCTCAATGAGATAGGCGACCTGCCAATTCTCTTACAAGCTAAGCTCCTCACCTTTCTGGACACCAAGTCGTTCATCAAAGTGGGTGGAGAGACGCCGCTAAAGGTGGACGTAAGACTGATTGCCGCCACCAACAGAGACCTGGAAGAAGAAATGTCCAAAGGACGATTCCGGGAGGACCTACACTACCGATTGAATGTGTTCTCCATACGGATGCCGCCCTTGCGGGATAGAGTCGAAGACATACCTGTCCTTGTCTCAGAGACCTTGAGAGATCTGGCTCAAGAATTTCAGTTGTCCAAGGTTCCTCAAATCGACGATCGGATACTGGAGTGGATGTCCGGGCACCAATGGCCGGGGAACGTTCGTGAACTCAGGAACGTGCTCGAACGTGCCGTTATTCTCTCTGACGGCAAACGAATGCTGGACCTGGATCACATGGCATTGAGCCAATCGAGCGATGATGCTGGGGCGGTCACCCTGAAATTGTCACCGCAGCAATCCCTGTCGGATGCGCTGAAGGAGGCAAAACGTTCGATCGTTGAGCACGCACTTCAGCGCACCGGAGGAAAGAAGCAGAAAGCTGCCTATCTCCTGGGCATTTCCCGGTACACACTTGCGCGTCACCTGAAAGATCTGGGCATGACTCAAAAATAGGGATCGAACGGACAATGTGCGGAAGCTGACACATCCAAGAGCCTGTTAATCCTGTTGATACTCTTCTCAGAGAAATCACGTGGCATTTCTGCTACGCCTAACCATGCGAGATTGTGAGGGGGCGCGAAATGTGTGGGGTTTTGACACGTCAGACCCTGTGAATCACTCCTCTGCGGTTGCCGTTCATGGGCACCAGCAGAGAACCTAACGCATGAGAATTACTGAGATACGTCCCATCATGACCACTCTTGCGATTCCCATGGCACGGATGTTGCTACACAGAAAGCCCGATCGATGTCCATCATTGCAAAGAAGAAAGACGCAAAGGCATGGCTACGCATCAACAACTGGTTGACATGATCCTGGGCAAGCTTGCGCATGTGCAAGGGAATCTGGGGTGCATGGTGGTCTCCAAAGACGGTGAGGTCATGGGCTCTCGTTTGGATAGACGGTTCGCCCGGGACGAGATCGCTGCAATGGTCTGCGACATGGTTGGAATGTGCCACCTGGCTGCCGAACAGTGTAACTTGGATCGGCCCGATACCATGATGATTGAGGGAGAGGCGAGCAAGATCGCGGTGTTCATGGCTGAACGCGACATTGGCTACATCTTCCTGTTGGGCAAACCGGGAATGCTTGTCGGAATGTCCAAGATTGTACTGGGAGAAATTTTGGATGAGTTTGAGAAAGAGTAGTGAGCACAAGAGAGACCGCGACGGCTCCCGCGTAACGCCCTGCGGTCTTTTGGAAAGCGCTTCAATGCTATTGAACCCCCTAAAGGGAAGGAGAAGCACGAATGGATGACGACGTTCAAACAGTGATACGGGATATCATCAGGAATGTGCCGGAGGTCGTTGGGGCTGTGCTCATCGATAGCGACGGCATACCGATGGCCTGGGACGGCAGGTTCGATCTGGCCCCCAACGATCTTGGAGCGATCTTGGCGGCTTCCTACAGTTGTTACACGGCATTAGGCGCGGATTTGGGACAGATGACGACCAAGAGCATCATGGTGGAATATGACGATCTTAAGTTGGTTCATTACCAGATGCCCAGAGGGTCGTTGGTGCTGGTGGCCGGAAGGGACGCACCTCTGGGGGTGATACGAATGGAGGCTAAGCGGAGCATCCGGGTGCTGACTAAGTGCATGAAGTCAACTGCAGAGGCCAGGGCACGGCTTATGCAAAGTCTCAAGTTCCGTAAACCTAAGACGACGGCCGGCGGCGCCGGAGAGTCGTCAAATTTGATCTCCCTACTGGAGAAGAAGGCAATATCTGCCAATGAAAATCATTGATGACACCATATATCTTAAATTGGTCTTCTTTGGTACCGCGCTCGCCGGTAAGACCACCATCTTGGAATGGCTTTTTGACAACGCGATTCCCGATCAGATGAAATTGTCCGGCGAGATCAGACAACTAAAGACCTCGTTCGGACAGACGCTGCTCTTTGACTTTGTTCCCATTCGTCTCTCCGACAACGCTGTGGTGCGGATGTACACGTCCACAGGCCAGGACTACTACGCAGGCGCCCGATCAAAGCTCCTAAATGAGACTGATGGAATCTTTCTTGTGGTGGATTCCCAGAAAAGGGAATTGGAGCATAACCGTGAGCTGATTGAGGAACTCCGTCGGTACTTCAAGGAGATAGACGGGCTGGCCGACGCTGAAACGGTTGTTCTTTTCAACAAGCAGGATTTGGACGACATCTATCCAGTCGACGATCTCAAGGTACGTTTGGGGCTCAATGGTTGGCCGTACATTACTACCAGTGCCGTAACCGGCGAAAATCTGATGCACGCTTTACTCCTGATGTTGAAAACACTCACCTCAAAACTCCAAGAACAAGGGATAGACCTGACATGAAGATACTGGGCATTTTGGCGGAGGAGGCTATCAACAAGGGGCATCTTGTCCAGGTAGTGCTCGCCGACGGAGAGGGTCTGGTTCTGGAGAACTTAGGGGGAAGGTTCCCAGAGGAAGCTCTGATTGCTTCCCTTATGGGAACCGGCAGCCGATCTGACCGAATTAGGCAATTATTGCATGTCGGGCCCATATCGGAAATCGCAATACGTCTAAAGAGGGAGAATCTCATATTGGCAGGACGCTTCTTTGATGCTGCTGATGAGAATTATTTACTGATCATGGTGATACCTCCCGGAAATACATACAGAGTGCTCAGTACACGAATAATCAGGACCGTCATTGAGTCTCTCAAAGGAAATGAGGCTGTCACGGCGTTTACCGGCACCCTCACAGGGCTAGATTTACTGGAATATATGCAAACCATGGTGCTGAGCGGCAATAGTACTGTTCTGGGGATTACCTCCGGTGAAGGTGAGGTGTGCAAAGTATTCCTCCGCGATGGTCGGATCGTTCACGCGGTCTGTGGTGATCTGGAAGGAGAGCCGGCATTGTATTATAGCGTGAAATTCCAGGGAGGCCGCTTGTCGAATTCTCCTTGGACCGAACCGGACAAGGTGACCATTGACAAGCCCGCCGACTATCTGCTGATGCAGTGCGCGCGGGTGAGAGACGAAGCGCGGAGCAAAAACAGAGGACCTGCGTGAGAGAGGAACACGCCAAGAACAGGAACAAGAGTCTTGACCACGACGTACAACCGAAACAAGGAGGACTATGGCCATGGAAAGGGCGAGTATCACACCTGATCAAGCCGTCAAAATGCTGGGAGAGGGGAATGCCCGTTATGTG
>CAZGNL010000008.1:0-62982 GCA_964527475.1 uncultured Syntrophaceae bacterium | reverse complement strand
TTCCGAACAAGACTATCAGACTCCCAAACTGGGGGGATCGCGGTGAACCATTACGTCCAAAATGAGCTTTCAAACCCTGGAGTGTATGTCAACAAAGAAGGACACGCGCTTACCAAGAGCGACCTCGACAGTCTCGTACGTCGGCTCTGGCTCGACGAGCATGCAAATTATAACAAAGGCGATTGGTATATCGTCTGCCATCCTGTTACGAGCCAGTTCATTCAGGATTTCGACATTTCGTACCGCCGCATTGAGAAACGAGACAAAAGCGTCGGGTTCCACGTGAACGAGTTCCATTCAAGTGTCGGCAAGACCTTTCCCATCCTTTCTGAGCCCTTTATGCGGCCCGGAGTGCTGATCCTGGTGAATTTCGACGCGTTCAAATACGGCTATTATGAGGATGATTCACTTGAGCGCAAAGAGATTCCAACCCAAGGCCGATACAGCCGCTGGCTCATCTCCTTCCAAGCCTACGGCGTAGTGGCTCGCAATCCCAGATCCAATATCGGAATGATCTACGGATTACCGTGGGAATAGTCCCAGAGGGGCACAACAGCTTCATGCCTGGAGACCAACTTCAGATTTGGTCCCACATCCGTTGCCCGAGACCGGCAGTGAACCGCGGCTGAGCTTTGGCGCGACGGCCTTTTCTCTATTCAACGAAAGGAAAACATCATGATCGAGACGGAGGAACAGCGGCGCTGGTGGTTTGCCACTCATCCGGAGTATAGCTCCAGTCGCAAGGGAAAAAAGAACCGTAAACGTACAAGGGAAAAGACGGCCGCGGAAAAGAACATACCTCCTGAACAAGTTGATGCGTACGTGGACGACGCGCTCCAGTATCTGGACGGACCTGTGGCCGAACTGCTGAAATCGACAAAACGCCACTTTGGTACCGAGGCTGAGGCCGGTGAAACAGGTCCACAAGCCTACCGTGGTGTTCCCACGTCCGATGAACAGGCGCTCACCGAGTCGCACACCGCGCTGGATCTGTTCGATCTCATTCCAGCTCGCCAGTTAGTCAAGGTCCCGATAAATCTTACCCGAGGCCTTTTGCGTGTAATGGAGAGGCGTTTCATCAACGCCGGCCCAAAGAAGAAATTCATTCGCTGGGTAGGGGGCATGCATCCCTCAACTCCCACAAAAATGTTTAAGTTTCCACCTCGGAGCACGCAGACCAGACGACATTGGAAAAACAGAGCCGCGGAAAAAGGAGCAAAGAAGAAATGGAATGCTCTGGACCCTGAGAATTATGAGCGTATGAAAAAGAAAGGCTTAGGGCCGCGAAGAAAACACCCGAAAACCGGCAAACTGGAAACAATGGAACTCCATCACACGAAAAAGCCCTGGCGAGAACAAGGGAAGGATGTTATTGAACTCTGGCCGGAAAAACATGCTGAAGTGGACCCCCACAGGTTTGTAAAGGGAAGCGGAAAGGCAAAGAGACGAAGGAGGAAAAGCGGAAAATGAAAAAAAACCTGCAAAGACGATTCATGGAGACCGAAGGGACGACTGTCGAGTATGAAGGGCTGACTGTCCATTCAGCGATTTTTCGGGAAGTGAACCGACCCGGCCGATTCATCGTGCGATTCATCGAGTACTTTGACGAGCCGATACAGGGTTTGTCAATTGAAATTGACCCGGGAATGCTCCTCATCTCGGGCACTGAGTCTCCCCAAATGATTCTCCGTTTGGATACCAGCCCTGAGGTTGTAGAGGTGCATTATCGGCCGTCCGGCCCGGGATGTAAGATTTGGCTACACAATTCCTGGATAAACGAGGACGGAGGTGTTGATGCATGGTTGCAGCACGCGGGAATGCTTGTGGAAGAATCGGAAAATAAAGTAATTCTCCGTTGCAGTGATGGTACGATGGCGCCTACCTTTGATGATATGGTCGTTGAGATCGAGTTCCTGGACGATTAGTCCCATCCCATCAGAAGAATTCGGGTACCGTGCTTCAGCGGGATTGGGTCCCGAACCGCCATGGATAGAGGAGGATTCATGCAACGTGCTCCCGAAACACCTGAAGGCCGACGAACGACAGCGCAAGGTTCCCGTGGAAAGAAGACAACCCGCTTGGTAACAGTGCGATCCTCCCTTTTGCAGTGAGACATCAACATTCAATACGTTGCTTAACCAATAATGTGACTGTTCACGGGGAAGTCTGCAACCTGCCCTAATGATTGCGGATGAGCCGGGTTCCGGTGAGCCGTGTCTGGTGAGTTCAGTGAACCAACGCCGCGGCGATGACGGCATACTTCATTTGTCGTTGCCTCAGCAAATGTTTCCCTCTGTCAATTCACATTCAACAAGAAAAGAAAGGACATCAACAATGAACAATCTGCAAGATCAGACTTTACAAATGGAAGTGCCGGTTGATCCGGTAGATGAAATGGCTCTGCCTCCGAGCATGGAAATGCCCGCTCCCGACTCAGGTCCTCCGATCGCGCCGGCTGTTGCAAAGCCGTCGAAGAAGTTTCAGGAGGAGGCCTTCGAGTACGTGTCTAACTGGTGCAAAGCGTCTCATGATTTCGTAAGCAGAAAAATCGAAGGATGGAAGCTCCTGGAGGATCTATATCTCAATCGCCGCGATCTGAACTCGTGGGGCGCTCGTTCCGAGGTGGTCGGCGCTCAAAATCGAGCCGGTCTCGGGAAACGATCGGCTTCGAGAGGAGACAAATGGCAGTCCGACATCATCCTGGCGCCGTCCTACATCGTGGATTCGTGGGCTGATCGGGCGTACCAGTCCGTGTTCAACGGTCCGGAATGGTTGAGTGTGCTCCCTGAAAATCACGAAGGTCCCGGGTTTGAAGACGATCAGTATCCTACGTCCTACAAGCTCCAGGAACTCCTGTTGTCGCGTCTTACCCAGGGTCAAATACAGATGCGGCTCTATGAGGTGCTCCAGCATCTGGTCCTGTATGGATCCGTGTACGCAAAGGTCTTCTGGTACACCAAAGATGTGACCAGGTATCGGTGGGATTACCAAACCCTTGAGGTGATTCAAGACCAGGAAACAACATTCGATTGTCCTGTTTTGCAGGTAATACCCCTGGACCGGCTTCTGGTGGACTGGAGCGCCACTCACAGCGATGTGCAGAGGCACTCGGGAATCGGCCACCTTGTGGACAACACCTACGAACACATTATGGAACAGTTTGATAACGGTGTTTACAATCTGAACCGAGCCCAATTCCTGAAACGATGGGAGGACGCCACTGTAGAGAGCGGCTCGGGAACCAGTGAGCTGCTGTATGACAGTGACGCGGAAGGACTGGAAACAGACGAAATACGCAAGTTGACGATCTGGGAATGGCATGGGCGCATTCCAACGAGCAAGGGCCACAAAGAGTGTCTGTGCACCATAATCACGGAGAGAGGTGCGGACTCCCCCAAAGACGGCATCATGGTCAGGCTTACCGACTCGCCGGTGCTCTGGTCGGGTCTAAGGCCCTTTGTGTCCGCGCACTATACGCCCATGCCCGGACCGTTCGGACTGGGGGCTGTGGAGAGCAACCTCGATCTCATCCACGCCATATCCCAGTTCATAAGCCAATCCCAGGATAATGCCAGGCTAACCGCCAACGCGCAACTGATCGTTCGCAGAGGGTCTTCCGCGGCCCGGCAGATCAGTGCGGAGAGCGACGTGGTCTACCCGGGCAAAGTCTGGACCGTGGATGACCCTACCGACATTCAGCCCTTTCCCGCGCTGAACTTCCCGCAGAAGGACGTGAACAACATCATCAATTATCTCAACGGCTTATTGGAGAAAAGGACTGCGGTGTCCGATACTACCGTGGGCGTAGCGGGTCGCGGAAAATCAGCCACAGAGGCCCACATTCTGAATCAGGCCTCCATGACACCATTCGCATCCAGGGCGGACCTGTTTGCCCGGAGTTTCCTTGAACCACTGGGCCGACTTGCGCTTTCAATGCTCCAACAATTCCTGCTGGACGATCAGGTGATATCCGTGCGAGGTTCCAATGGATTGGACAGACCTCTAATCGTGACCGCGGAAGAGATCCAGACCGGCAAGTACCGGGTGGTCGCAACCATGACTCAACAGGACTCCACCCGGCTGGCCAAAGCCCAGAGCATCGAGCGGGCCCTCCCCACCCTTGCCCAATTCCAACCCATCCTTGCAAGCGAAGGAGTAAAGATCTCCTTTACTGAGCTTCTCAAGCGGTACCTGGACCTCATTGGAGTGGATGGAGCGGAAAGGGTCTTCACTCGCATGCATCCACAGGAAGGCTCCTTCGGCCCGCAGCAAGGGCCCATGAACGGTCCTGCGGGAACACAGCCTGGTCCGAATACACCTGCCCCACTGGTTGAGAACGGCGGGCCCATGGGTCCTGAGCCGACAGACGACAATGCGCTCGCTCAATTCTTACAGATGCAGGCCGCGGGAGCCCTCGGGGCGCCGGAACCAGGCGCCGACAAAATGCCGTAGGCGGCGAATCCCGACGTTACTGAGGTTTTCCAACGAGGACTTGACACGCCTAATTATGTTTGGTAGTATTAAATTGTATGGGGGAGAAACCTTGGTAGACTGTTCCTCGGGGCCGACCTTGCCTCCGGGGGCATCCGGAAGCGAAACATTCGGACGTTACGGAGGGGGACAATCAAAGGGCGCACTCCAGTCCTTGTTTACAGCCGACGGGTTTCAGAGCGGAAATCCTCGGAACCGTCTCGGTTTGTTGAACCGCGGCCGGGTGTGAGACCTTGGCCGCAACTTGCCCCCATCTCTTATCCACAGATAACATTTTGAGTAAACAGATCAAACGCAACATTCAAGGAGGAGTCTATGACCATGTTCTACAAAGAGTATCTCCTGTTTCGAGACGGCTGGGATGACGACTCGGACAAGGATATCGAGGAGAAGCTTGTGGAATGCGCCACAAGCCCTTCATGGCAGAATCGCTTCCTTCCGGCCTTTGTGGAAATGCTCAAAAGGGAGCAGTTCATCAAGATAATGGAATGTCTGGACAAGGACAAATGCCTCAATTTCAACCGCGGCTTTGTCGCGGGAATAGATCTGGTCTTGAACAGGCTCGATCGCATCAATATCAAAGCCCGGCCCCGCAAGTAGTAGTGGGCCGCGGCCAGGAGGAAATGTGGAATCACAAGATTTTTCCCAGGAGGATCAACCGGATTCCCTGTCCGAAACCCTCGATGAGGACGACGGACTTGCGGATAGCGAATCCGATTCGGTTGAAGACGAGTCTCCGGATGACACGGACGACCGAGAGTCTGCCGACAAACCTGATTCGGAGCCGATTGCCGGCAGGTTCGCGTCTCAGGAAGAGCTTGTCAACGCCTACTTGGCTCTGGAACAAAAGGCACAGGCGAACTTCGAAAATGATGAGCTCCGTCAGCGGCTCCAACAACTTGAGCAGGGCGCCCAATCCCGCCGAACCCAGGCTGAAGACGAGGAGTTCGATCGTCAATTGCAGGCCGCGTATGAGAAGAACCCGCTTGAGACCACTAACATGATGATCAAACAGGCGAAGATGGAGCACTGGAAGGCAATGGAAGCCCGGCTCCAAGATTATTTGAGCCAATTGGGGGGGAAGCTCGGACTCAACGACGCCTTTTCCCGCATGCTCGACATACCCTCAAACGCGGGTATGAAACCCTATGGCAACCAGATCCAGTTCCTTGTCACACGCGTGGGATTGGACCCGGATGCAGCGCTTCAGTTTGTTAGGTCAATAACAGAGACAAAGGATCGCGGTTCCGACATGCGATCGGCCGCGGCGCGAGATATCAGGAACCGGTCCACGGTTGAAAGCCCCGGGCCCCCGAGATCCGACGCGGCCAAGGACAAGGAACTCGACCGGGTTCTGAAGGAAACAAAGACCCTGGAAGAGATGTTTGAAGGGCTACGCAAAATAAGAATCTGACTTAATCGTTCACCGGGCTTGAAGCGGTTCTACGCCCGGTGAGAATGGAGGGGGAGACTCATCTCCCCTCCAAACCTCCCCCATACGTAATTCCGGTAGTTTGTGCGGTTTACGCTGAACGGTTACAATCTAACATCAAAGGAGTAAATTGATATGGCTGGAAATGTTGATCAAATAATGAAACTTTGGACCCAAAACGACCCCGAATCGGAACGAAAACTGAAGAAGATACTTCTCGACGGGCTCGACAAAGTGGTTCAGGAGCAAAGTGACGTGCTCTCCAAGATCAAGGTCGCCAAACCGGTGGCGACTCCAGTAGTCCGATGGCTTGAAGAATGGGGATATCCCTCGCAAATCAAGGCTCTACTGAACGGGGACAGCATAACCTTTTCAGGGACTCTCTTCGGCAAGGACATCACTCCCGAAAGAGTGGCCAAGGTGGTTCGAGCCGGTACCATTCTGGAACGGCCAACTGACGGTATCCAGGCAAAGGTTGCTTCGCTGGACGGACTTACCGCCACCGTGGAAGGGTACGGAAACACCAGCCTGAGCGACGACTCGGCCGCGTTGGGCTGGGATATCATATCGGAAGTGTGGTCCGACTACCGTGACGCTTCCGACCCACGATCACTCGATCGAATCTTCAGGGAAGTGGGCACGCAGATTCACGCGGAGACCTTTGAGATCCCCAAGACCCGCAAGAACACCAAGTACGAGATCGTGGGCAACGAGGTGGATCATCAAATCGGCGCGCTGTTGGAAAAGCTGAGACGCCAGTTGGCATATGCGGTGCTGCGGTCTCGGCCGTACCACGACGGGACGAATTATGTTTATGGCAACAAAACCGAAGAGCCCACCATGTGCGGAATCTCCACCTGGCCGGTCATTACCCAGGCCGAACTCTCCAATCCAAATGTGCATGTTGACAGAAACTCCGGGGCGCTTACCAAAGAGGACCTGGACAGCCTTGTCCGGAATCTGTGGTTGGAGGAGCACGCGGATTACAACAAGGGCAACTGGTGGATAGTTTGTCATCCCCTCACCCATCAGTTCATACAGGATTTCGACCTCTCCTATCGGAGAATGGAAAAAGACGATAAATCGGTCGGATTCCAGGTGGATGAGTTTCACGCCAAGATCGGAAAGGCTTTCCCGATTGTGTCCGACAGGTACGTAAGGCCTGATGTGCTGTTGCTCGTGAACTTCGATGAACTGAGCTACGGGTATTACAATCAGGACCAGCTTGAACGCAAAGAAATCCAGACCCAGGGACGATATCAGCGCTGGCTCCTTTCTTTTCAGACCTACGGCGTGGTCGCTCGCAATCCCAGGGCCAACATAGGCATGATTTACGGATTGCCCACCAGCTGACGCTTCCACTGACATCCAAGCTCGCATTGAGATTTGTGGGTTCGCATCCGCACTGCGCATCGCACAGTCGCTTTGGAGACTCGCGTCCATCGCAAATCTCAATGCGCCCTTCCGCAAGATCACTTAACCGTGCTCAATTTGCGCATACAAAGGACACAAAGATGGAGACTGTTACATCAAAGAACAAACGTAAACTCACACCTCAAGAGGAGGAAGCTCGGACAGCCAGAGCCTACGCTCGCAAGCGAAGACAAGAAGGCGTAAGCGGCGCTGCAGCGGCTGTGGTCGAGGCCTACGAAAACGTTGTAGGGAAACCGGGATCAACGAAAACCGTGGCCAAATCCGAGAGCCCGGACGACGATTCCGTACCAAAAAGATCCTCCGAGAAGGCACAGCACGACGCAGTAATGGACGAAATCAGACAACTCCAGAGGCAACACTTACATGGAGGTCCACATCCGTGAGTGTGTGCGGCCGCCGCGGGAAATCAGCGGTCATCCGGGCGATCGCAGCAAAGCGCCGACTCTAGGTTACAAAACTCACACTACTTGAGATATCAACAGGAGGAATGAAATGGCTGTTACCGAAAGGAAATCACCAAGAAAAACCGGATGGACGCCACCCGCGGCCGAGTACCACGAAGAGTACTTTCCGGTGCAAAGTTTCGCATGGATTGGTAAATCCGGAGCGGCCGCGACTGATTTTCCCCATTGCGGGGACGCGGATTTCGATCAAATCGAGGACACGGGAATTGCCGGCCTGGACATGGCCGCGCACGACGACGATGCGTACCTGGTGTGGCGCGTGCCACAACAAATGAGCATCAAAGAAAAGCTCGCCATAAAGCTGGCCTACACCAGTACCGCCACCTCTGCTGAGACCACCAACTCCGCTTCGGGAAAGGTCGCATGGAAGCTCAACTTCGCCCGAATAGGAGAAGGCGATGACATGAGTGGAATCACGTACGATACTCCCGATGGCAATGGAACCGATTTCCAGGAGATCGACTACAGCGGCAATCCCTCATATTCAGGAGAAGCCAAGCTCATGACATCCACGTGGGCGGAAATAGAAGGGTACAAGGACGGTGATGCCGAATCAGGGACCAACTTCCGTCACGGTGACGTGGTGATTTTCAAGATCGTTCGAGATTCAGGATCAGCTTCAGCGAACATTCCAGTGGCCCTGCTCGGCGCTACCATTCGATACCAGCGTGACAGGCTGTAAATATGTCATGGTTCACCGGGCTTGAGGCGGCTCTGCGCCCGGCGAGAATGGAGGGGGAGACTCATCTCCCCCTCCAAACCTCCCCCATCGTGATGCCGGCGGGTTGCACATCTCCCGGTGAACTGTTACCTCAAATCAACCCGGCGAGAAATGTCTATGTAAAATGTTAGGGGACCGGGTACGCCGGGTCCGGTCCCTACGCTCCAACCTGCTTGCCTTGTTTATGGCAAGACAAACACTTCACCACCGATCGACAAAATATCAATAAGGAAAGTTCAATGAGACCTGATCTGCCATCAAAGTTTCAGTCCAAGACTGTCGCGGCCGACACAACAATAACAACTCACGAAGTACAAACCAAGGGCCTTTTTGTGGTCACTTCCGCAGGCGTGACAATAACATTGCCCGCCCCAGACAAGGCACTCAACGGCTATGAATGCCTCGTGGCAAACAACTCCAACAACACCGTTACCATTAGCTGCAATGACGGTTTCCCGAACAACGGCGATTCCATCAGCTTGGCCGCCGGCGCAAGCGTATCGCTCTACTGCGCCCACGTTTCCGGAACCGATTACAAATGGGTTTCGGTCGGCGCCACCGCATCGTAAAGGAGGTCTTACGCATGCCCATCAAACCGATTCTAAGGGACGACAACGGGCTCCCCTTGGCCGACAAAGGCTCGGAAGTGATAACCAAACGATTCACCAGCGTCGCTACCGAAGGACAAGCCATATCGCTCGGGGCGGATGTGAAATGGGTGGTCATCCACATTGAAGGAACCACAGTGCAGGCAAAGATCACCGGAACCCTGGACGGATCCCAGGAGATCAACTGGACGTCCGACGGCTACTCCTTGCCTGCCTTGGAAGTGGTGAAGGAAGCGGATGACTCCATCATAACTATTGCCGCGCCTTCCGGCACAATAGATGTTTCCGTGATCGGATGGAGGTGAGGACAAGTGAGAATTTCCGTCTGCGTGGCCACCAAGAACCGTACGGATATGCTCCATCAATTGCTTTGGAGCCTGATCCGACAGGAATACACAGACTGGGACCTGGTAGTCGTGGATGACTCGGATGAGCCGGTCCATTGGAACACGCTGGGTGTTTACCCGAGGCTCTTCAATGAAATAGCTCGGACCAACCACGACATTCGCATAGTTCCAGGTCCGCGCGCAAGCCGTATCGCCGCGGCTTACCAGGTTGGGTTTGGCGCTGCATCGCAGGAGAACTCTCTTTTCTTGCGGGTTGACGACGACTCGTGGCTTGAACCCGACTATTTGGCCAAGCTTGTCGCAGTCATGGGAGACGAGGATGTGGCCGCGTGCGGCGGACTGTTCCTCCATCCAGGGCAGGATATTGAAACTTTGCCCGAAGGAGATGATCGATACAAGCACGCCGGCATAGACGAGCTTTCCGATCATCTCAACATCCAATGGTTTCGGCATGAGACACACGATCTTATCCCGGTCCAGCACCTGACCGCCAACATTCTGTTCAGCCGAAAATGGCTTGAGCAGATCGGCGGATTCGAGACCAGCCTCTTTCGACAGCACAGAGATGAAACCCAGGCCACGTGGCGACTCCACGTTGAGGGCGCCAAACTCCTTGTGCATCCGAAGGCAGTGGCCTGGCATCTCAGGGGAGTCAACGGAGGGGCCAGAGGTCATTCGCCGGATACCTACATAAACGACCACCGAAACTTCATGGCGCAGCGCAGGACCATGAAACCCGGCATACACGTCAATCTGGGCCACGCGATCGGCGACGGACTGATGGCGACTCCCATGCTCAATGTGCTCCGCAGGATGAATCCGGATCGCAATATCGCGGTGTACGCCCCATGGGCAAAGGACATTCTCCACGGGAATCCTGATGTGGATGATATTGCCCGGTACGCTCTTGACGCCCAGAGAACCATACGTATGGAACAATCCGTGTACGGTTGGGCCGGCGCCAACCGATGGTCGGGACACCTTGCGGGCGCATATTGTGCAATGTTTCGATTACCCGAGCCTGACGATATAACGCCCCGTTTCTTCCGGAACAACGATGAAGACAAGAGTGCTCTGCCGGACACCATACGGGGCAGAAGTTTCATTATCCTGGCGCCCTGGTCCAATGCACGAACATTTGATTTCTATCAGGCCAGCACCAACAAGAACTGGCCGCTGGAAAGGTGGTCCGCAATCATTTCATGGGCGCATGAGAGAGGATTTAAGGTGGTGCAACTGAGAGGGTCTGACGATGAACCACTTCTGGAGGCAGTGGATTTGGACCTCTGCGGCAGGCCCCTTCGTGAGGCCTTTGCTTGCATAGAGAAGGCTGCAATGGTCGTGAGCGTGGATACAATGGCTCATCACGCGGCCGCGGCGTTCGGGACGCCCGTTGTGGTTCTGTGGGGACGGTCCAAGCCGGAACATTTCGGATACCGAGGCGACAGTGTCGTTAACATTCAGGGAGAATGTCCGGGAATCAAGGTTCAGAGACATGTACGTGAAGAGGGTCAAACCGAGCCTGTCGTCCGGACCATCCTTCAGGATCGCCCGTGTATAAACGGCGATCAGTGGTCCATGGACCAGATTGTCTGCACTATCCAGGGGCATCCGTGCATGGAGGGGATCTCAGAACAGATGGTGATCGATGCAATGCAGTCGTTGTCTCTTCATTGATACTGTGTCGACTCAATTGTAACTCGATATCACTTTCCGGGCGCAGGAACGTATGCCTTGAGTTGACGATTCCATTCCGGACCAAGGCCCCAATGCGACTTCCCACTACCGCCTGAAGACAACATTACCAAAGGCATAACAATGACACAAATAGTAGGTGATGCGACACATGTGAAAGGTAAAGCCTTGAGCGGGACTCCGGATTCCGGCCAGAGCTGGGTCTATGACGGTACGCAGTACGTCCCCGAGACCACCGTCTCACGAGAGGCTTACGGATTTGTTGACGTTGACGGAACAACAATAGCCGCCGACGATTCCACGGACACGCTGCACTTGAGTGGGGTATCGGGCATCAAGTTTGATGCCGTGTCAGGGACCGGTTCAGGCGCTGACAGCATAGTGGCTGAGGTCTCAGGTCTGCAGGGGGATCAGATTCCAAACTGGTCGGAGATCTCCGGAATGGCCGACTACGCCTCAGGAGTGGTGGACGACGTTTCAGGTTTTTCCGGCTTTGTAATGGCATCCGGGGCCGGCTTTGCAGTCACGGCGCCCGCGCCGATTTCGGGTCGAGTGCTGAAAGCCTCCGGCGCAAATCCCTTGACCGACATTTATTGGGCAGTCGACCAGACCGCGTCGGGCGGCGAAGGTTCCGGTAACGCCTATGCCTATATCCTGGTGCAAGGCGCCACCACGCTCGATGCCAACGCTCCCGATGACACACTCAACATTTCAGGACGTTCCGGAATAGCGGTCACCGGAAGCTCCGGCGCGGCCCAGGGAGAGGATGTCATATTCTTTGAGGTTTCCGGCCTGAGCTCGGATCAAATTCCGCAATGGGCGGAGATCAGCGGCTTGGCCTCAGGTGGCTCAGGAATCGCGGTGGGAGCTTCCGGGATGGCCACATATTCGAGTGGAAAGCTGGACGACACCGATGGAACGTCAGGCTTCGTGATGACCTCCGGTAACGGTCTTGTAGTGCTGGAGGGGCCCTCCGGTTCCGGCCAAATACTCAAATGGTCCGGAGCGAATATCCTGACTGACGCGTATTTCGCGGAAGATGGGGCAGGCGCTTCCGCCCAGGATGTTGAACAGCTTCAGAATTCATTGATAATGCTCGCCTGGGATGTGGACAGCGATGACAACTCATACTCAGACGTGGTCACTGATGCTTTCGAGGATGAGACGGGGATAGACGACGCCGCGAGCACAGGCGCCGTGTACAACGAAGAGGGTGATTATTACACATACACCGCGGCGGCAGAATCTCAGCCAATAGACCTCGATCCCGCAGCAACTGTGACGGATGAGTCGGACGCTTCTACCTATATTACGCGACGGGATTTGAAGGGGACCATAGCCTATTGGCAAAAGACCAGTACGAACAAAGGGTATTTTTCGTCTGACTCCGGCGGTTCTTCTCGCATCACAATAACCTCCGGTGGGACTGAGGATGATGTTGTTAAGGGGGTTCTCGTGGTCTATTCCGGTGGCTCACAAACGATAGTGAATGTCACTGACCTGGGGGAGCAGGATGACGAGACGGAATTGAGTGGCGACATTGCCGATGCTACGGCAATGACCGCTATTTATGGTCTTGCTGTTGACACTGCAAATGATGAGATTGAGACAAATCAGGTCGTGATAGAGACACAAACGGGCACTGTGTCAAATATGGACACCAGTCCGGGCGCACGCACAAGTTTAAATGCAATACCCTTAGCGGACGGGGAATATATAACACGAGTCAGGATATGTTGTACGTCTGAGGTTAGTGGACTCAAAATCAAACTGCTGAGTAAAAGCGGAAGTAGTTTTACAGTGGATTCTGACGTGCAAACCGTGAATCACGGTGGAACCGGAGATGAATCCTTTGACATCACAACACCGGTTCAGGTCGGCGGGTCGAATATTTATTGTGCTGTATATTTCCCGTCGGGCTGTACACTGTACTATGATGGCGGGGGCGGACCGTATACGATTTGGAACTATATTAGCGGGGAACTGACAGGCACGCAAACAATGGCCTCCATCGCTGCGCGAGCCGTCGGCATAATCGCCTACACACAACGAACGGTCGTCCCCACTGCCCTGTACGTGGCACACACCACGGATAACGCTGATAGTCGGATTGATTGCAGCAACTGGAGCGACCTTGGTGACGGGAATCCGGTAACAGTCACTCAGGCCACACCGGGATCGAGCGCAATCTATCATGCAGTGGCATGGGATGGTCGAACGGAGTTCAAGGTATGGGACTCAACGGCCGTGGCATCGCGTTCCATTGCAAAGGATGATAGTGGAACATGGAAGTATAACGACGGCGCAAGCGGGGCTGAATCGTGGGTAGCGGCGGCCGAAAACAGCGCATTGGGCGCATTGTATGACGCCTGGGAAACAGCCACCAACAAAACAATAAATCAGTGGGCAAAGGTGGGAGTAGACGCTGTCACGAACGCGCAGTGGAAGACGATGGGATGGTCTACGTCTGTTGATTCTATCGACTGGGCCGTGGGTTTGAAAGCTGACAGTGACAATGCTCCCGAATTCGACAAGGTGACATTTACTTGCGACCAGGCCGCGGTGGACCTTTCCCTGGTAACCAACTCCTGGGAAGCCGAAGAGAATGACCCGGATGATGCGTACTGTGTGTTGATGATTAAACCTAACGAGGCCTTCACAATCAACACCGACCTCAAGGCCCATGTCTCAATGGATGACGGCGCCAACTATGAGCAAATCACCCTTGACGCGTCTCCGTTTCGAGAGATCGGTGATAAGGACTACTACCGCGGTGACATATCAGGACTCACAGCTCGCACGGACAGTACGATGCGCCTGAAGGTTGGATGCGACAAAAACATTGAAATTCATGCAATCGCATTGGGGGTGAAATACTTATGAGAAAGCTGATCAGACGGCCGGAACTGATACCGGCCGAGCGTCGCAGGGACGCTAAGAAACCGAATTTCTTGGACGATGACGACCGAATGTTCATCAACGTGCTGAAGGTCCATCACCGGAAACAGAAGTTCCAATACATGCGTAAGTGGTGGGAGAAGTTCAAAAGTGACTGAACACGCAGCGCTTGCGTTCACGAAAGCAAAGAGTGACAAGACATGACCGGTTTTGAAAGTGTAAAGGAGCTGTTCAGAGCCGAAATCGGTGTAGTTCATGCCGAGGTGGTAGCCCTGAGGGATGATACGCAGGAGCTGAAAGAAGCTGTAAAAGGATTCCAGAACAGCTGCAACTCCAGGCACGGCGACCTCCAAAAAAGGGTGGGCCGAATCGATCGCAACTACGCGGAACTGAACCGCGAACGTAAACTTATTCTCGGCGGGCTGGCAATAGCCCTCACAGGCGCAGTCAAAGGCCTATTTGACTGGCTGACAAAATGAAGAAAGGAGTAGAATCATGCAAAATCAAAAACCCTGGTTTCTCTCAAGAACGGTTATCACCTCCGGCGCGGCCTTCGGTGTCGCGTTGGCCACCGCTTCGGGTCTGGTGGATACCGACACCGGGCTCAAGGTGGAAGCCCTGCTGGCGCCGTTGATCCTGGCGTTCCTGCGGGTCGGACATAAGGAGTTGATCTGATGGCCAAGGCCAAATCGAAACAAGGCAAGTCTCGAGCGCCGGCGGAAACAAAAGCATCTGAGGGTCCGGGAAAACCCGATCCAGCCTCCAATTGGAAAGACATCGAGCATTTCAAACCAGCCGAGTTCACGTGCAAATGCGAACAGCTGTGCGATCATGCTGTTGCGATTTCCACGGAGTTGGTGAAGAAACTGGACAAGGTCCGGGATCTCATGGGAATACCCATCACGATAACTTCCGGCACGCGTTGTGAGAAACACAACCAGAAGGTCGGAGGAAAACTCAGATCCGCACACACCCAGAAACACGGGACAAGTCATGCGGTGGATGTGCATTGTCCGAATAGTGCTTTCAGGTATGCATTTCTGGCCGCCGCCTTGCCCATGTTCAACCGAATCGGTATCGGAAAAGACTTCATCCATGTTGACGATGATCCGGATCTACCTCCCAACGTGATCTGGGTCTACTGACAAACATGGGCCTCCGTTAACCTTCCTCCGTGATTATTGTCATTTGCACTGGGACCGGGCGCAGAACCGCTTCAAGCCTGGTGAACCATAACGGAAAATGCTTCGCCATACCGCGCGGATGTTTATCCGTGTCGCGGAGGCATCAGTCAACGAACAGGGGCGCAGCATACTGCGTCCCTGTTTGTCGTTGTGCCGGGCGCTGATTCACACAATATCCTACTATTACAAGGTGGGCACAATGCGAGATCATCATGACATCACTGACATTATCAACGCTTAACGTAGGTTGAGCGCTATCCAAAGCCTTCAAAAGGAGAGTGCATGAGATCAACAAAGGTGCTTATCACCGGTTCCGCGGGACTGATAGGCTCGGAAGCGGTGCGGCTCTTCGACGAGTTCGGTTACGAGGTTCACGGGATCGACAACAATCTCCGAGAACGTTTCTTCGGGCCTGACGGGGACACCCGTTGGAATCTGGAGCTTCTCACAACCGAGACCAACGCATTTACAAATCACAATCTCGACATCAGGGACGCAGCGGCTGTAGAGAGGTTGGTACAGGATATCAAACCTGACTATACATTGCACTGTGCCGCGCAACCCGCGCATGATTACGCGCGGCGGCATCCGATTATCGACTTTCACGTGAATGTCACGGGCACTGTCAATCTTCTCGAGGCGTGCCGCAAGCACATCCCGGAATCCCCGTTTGTGTTCTGCTCTTCAAGTAAGGTTTACGGGCAGGCAAATCGGATAGCACACCGCGAACTCGATACCAGGTTCGAACTGGTGGTTGATGACAGTATCAAGGGGCTCTCCCGCGGAGGAATCGCCGAAGATTTTCCTATTGACCGCGGCGATGGCAGAGGCATCTACGGTACCGGAAAGGCGGCCGCTGACCTTCTCGTCCAGGAATATGGCGAGACATACGGCATGCCCACAATTTGCATTCGGGGCAATTGCATGACCGGCGCGGGCCATTCGCCTGCAGAGCTTCACGGCTTTCTCGCTTATCTGGCTCGTTGTCTAATGGAAGGAAGGACCTACAACATTATTGGGTACAAAGGTAAACAAGTGCGAGACAATATACATTCCTTCGATTACGTCAACGCTATGTACATGATCTGCCTGTCTCCACCCGCGGCGGGAACAGTATACAACCTCGGCGGTGGTCGGGAGAATAGCGTCTCCATATTGGAGGGCGGGAAACTGCTTGAAGAACTTGCGGGCAAGCGTCTTTACACAAACTACGTGGAACAGCCCCGACATGGAGACCACAGATTCTACATAAGCGACACATCGCGTTTTCGACAAGACTATCCGGGCTGGGGACTGAAATGGTCTCTAAATGAGATTTGCCTGGATCTGATAGAGAGATTCGACCGCAACGAACAAACCATCGATGTCTGCTGATACGCTCGAGAAACACGCTGATCTTCCCTTCCGGATTACTCATATCACTATCCTGCCACACTATCACGAAAAGAGGTGCGTCAATGACCGAAATATCAATCGAAACATTAGTTCCTTCTGAGGGAGCAGTCCCTTCCAACGGCTATGATGCCACTTCCCAGGCCGGTTATACTCTGTGGGAAGTCAATGACGAGGCCCGATTCTCTGTGGTCGTGCCTGATGACTACCTGTCGGGCGGCGATTTCTTTCTGAGCATCCGGGAGTCTTCGTCCTCTGCATCGCTGAACCATCAGTGGCGGATCACCACATTGCTCCTTCGGCCCGGAGTCAATGTCACGGACGAACTCACCGAAAGCGAGACATTTGACCAGGAATATCAATCGCCGGCCACGGCTGATCAGCTGGCCACAAGGACATTCAAAGTCTCCGGTTCCACGGCCGCCGGCGCCATAAGTGATGTGGAAATTGCATCAGGAGATGTGCTCTCCTTCACAATCAAGAGGATCGCAGCGTCATCCGATGAAGATCCAAACCCTATTCAAGCGTTGAATCTGTCCCTTTCAGTGGCCAGGGACGAAACCTCGATTTCCGACTGCGCGGGCAGGGTCGGCGCCATTGTTGACACGGTGCGGGACCTGTTCAACGAAAGCGCGGGCGGCTTTCTATCAGAAGACTTCATTATCCGATCCATAAACCGGTGCCAACAAGACCTGGCACAGGAGGATTACTGGCGGCACGAAACCTGGATTCCTGCTGCATCAGGGGCCGGCGATTCGGACTTGTTGACCTTGATCCCAAGTTATCAGGATATTCACCAGGTGCAGTTCAGTGGGCAGCGAAGCCCCATGAGCAGCCTCGGCGGCTTTCAGGAGTATGAAGAATTGAGCGCTCAACATGACGAGGCCGGCATACCGGAAGTCTACTCGGTGCAGAACGACACCCTGTATGTGTGGCCTGTTCCGAACATTTCACTTGATTCGGGTTATGCGGTTTACCATTCGTACCTACCCGAAGACCTCACCTGTTCATCGGTCAATCCCAATCCGCCTATTCCAAAGGCCCATGACATGGTCTTTGTGTACTTCACCTTGAAGCAGGCGTTTCTGCGAGATCGCCACGCGCCCGGGGCTGATATCAAATTTCAAGAGTATTCCCAACTCTACGAAAGAGGGAAACAGAAGCTGCTCGGAGAAGGCGACCCGCCGGAGATATCGCTGAGGTCGTATCGTTAGAAACGACCCTATGGGAATGTCCGGAGCCAAGGGATCACCGTAACACAAGTCTGAGGACCGAACGCGCCTTGGGCACGATAACCGCCGAAGACCGGCCCATCGGTGCGGGCCAAGGCGGTAGGGGCGACGCATGCGTCGCCCTCTTAGTGGCAAGGATGGAATACCTGTCAGTTGCAAGGGTTATTCTGTGACGGATCCTAAAAACATTGAAGTTCGCACCTGACAAGAATCACCCTCCCCCGGGTGCTTCGGTCCATCCCGGAAAAACTCATGCTTCAGACACGAATCAACAAATCTATTCCCTATGAAGGAGTCTCCTATGGAAATGTCAGACAAACAAAGACGCTGGTGGTTTGCCAACCTGGAGTCCGAAAAGGGCAAGAGCGGCAAGACAAAACAACACAAGACTGACAATACCCGCAAGAAAACTGAACAGAGTAGGAGGACCGCTGAAAAGCCCGGACAAACCGGAGACAAACATGAAGCGGAGCTGACTGCGCGTCACTCTCCGGACGAATGGATGGCGGAAAAAACCCCGTTAGAGGGCGTACACGACGTGCAGGCAATGAAGTCCTTCCTCGATACCGAAATCAAAAAACTAGTAGAGGATCGGCGCCTACGAGAGGCCCACGACCAATATTTCGACGATTTGATTGAAACCTTGGGTCACACGGATGCGGTCGTTGCGGCAAGGGCGGCCAAAGATGTTTGGGGAACCGCCGGCGCTCCACCGATGCCGGACAATCTCTTTGAATTTGCTGACAGGTTGGACTTGCAAACCTTCAACGGTGTCAAAGGGCCGGATAGTCGTCGTGCCCGCGGCACGAAAGATTCAATTGATCAACATTGGCCTGAGAAAGCCGCCAATCAAGGGGCGACTTCCTCGAAAAAGTTGAAGAAGGAGCGCACAAGAGACCTAAAATCGCAGGATCGGTGGCCCGATGGGTACCCGCATGAGATAGAACATGACAAGCCCGTACGGGTGGGGGAATGGACACTCGAAGAAGTGCGGGGAACCCCGGAAGGCGCAGAGTTCTATATTACTAATCAGGCAGGAGACCGCGTGATACTAGGCCCCCGGGGATACGAAATGATAGCTGCGCCTGGTAAACAGATCCATACAACTATGTTCCGTGACAAACAAAAGTTATCGTACTCAAATTGGGACATACTTTTTAGGAAATTCAAGACAGAATGGGACAAGCGTGAGCATTCTGAATTGCAAAGGCAATTGCGGCAGGCCAAACCATTGGAACGGACGCGAGAACGTGACAAACGAATGCTCGAAAATCCTCAAGATCTGCTTGGAGAATATCTAAAGAGGCAGAAAGAAATCGATAAGAAACAACAGAAAAAGACTCTCAAGAATAACCACCGTGGACAAAAATGGCAAACGCGGTGACGTTCCTACGTTCGAAACCCCAAGAATCCGGGGCATATTCACAGACATGGCGCACATGTTTCGTCGTTGATCTCCGCGGAACACATAAACCGTTTGAAGGCGGTGGAATTTGGTTCAACCGTGGGTTGGATTGTAGGTCGTCACTTGAAGGCAAAGCAGCGAGAAAAACTTACAAGGATTTCCTGCATACGAAAGCATATTCGGCGCATGGATTAATCCTCACACCAATCGTCGTGCCTCTTGACTTCAGGTCGACAGCCGCCTATAGTTTGTACTGTGGGAACCGTATCAATTAGGGACCAAGCCATGATCGCCGATAACCTTCTCTTGGCCGTTCCGGTAAGGCCACAGGCAACCGACAATCAAAATCTACGGAGACCTCAAGTTGTGGGTGTGCCGACAATCTTGAAGGCCATTATCTGTGTCTGCTTGGCAATGATCCTTCCTGGCGATGCCTTTGGCCGGGAGGAGCAATGGAGCAAACTCTACAAGAAGACCCAAGATCTCTGCCGACAGGGCAAATACGATGAGGCGCTGAGACCCTCGAAAAGAGCTTTGGAAGTAGCGGAGACCGAATTTGGACAGGACGATCCCAATGTGGCTGCGTCTCTGAGCTTTTTGGCGCTCATCTATAAGTTCCGGGACAAACACGAAAAGGCCGAACCACTTTTCAAAAGAGCGTTGGAGATCATGGAAAAGGTTCTGGGGAAAAATCATGCTCATGTGGCCACATGTCTGAGCAATTTGGCCGAACTGTACTATGACGAGCGCAGATACGTCGAGGCGGAGCCGTTCTACGAGCGGGCCCTCCAAATCCGCGAGAAGGCCTTGGGGAAGGACCATCCTCGTGTCGCCATGCTTATGAGCAATTTTGCGGACTCATGCTATGCGCTGGGCCAATACGGCCGGGCAGAGGCGCTGCACAAGGCCGCCCTGAAAATCAAAAGAAAGGCTTTTGGATCTGAACATCCTAAGCTTGCTTCTTCTCTGGTCGGACTTGCCGATATTTGCCGTGACCAGGGCAAATACCCCGAGGCGGAATCACATCTCCAAAGGGTCTTGGAAATCCGCGAGAAGGCCCTTGGAGACGATCATCCCATGGTTGCCGCAATCCTGAATAAGAGGGCTGGGCTTTGCAAGTTGCAGGGCCGAATCGCCAAGGCAGTAGAACTGTACGAGAAAGTGTTGGAAATCAACGAAAAGGCTCTCGGGGGAAACCATATCAAGGTGTCGGCGCCCCTTACGGATCTGGCGATACTGTACTGGGGCCCACTCAAACGCTCCCGGGCCGCGGAGCCACTCCTTGTGCGGGCAGTGGCAATCAAGGAAAAGAATCTGGGGAAGAACCATCCCAGTGTTGGTGAATCTCTGAGTTTGCTGGCTTCTCTCTATCATTCCCAAGCAAAATATGCTAATGCGGAACCACTTTACGAAAGGGCGTTGGAGATCAAAGAAGACGTCCTGGGAAAAAACCATCCCAAATTGGTTTCATGTCTGAGCGGTCTGGGCCTGGTGTGCGAATCGCAGGGAGATTACGACCAGGCTAAACACCATCTCAAGCGGGCTTTGGCCATCAACGAACAGGCTTTTGGCAGAAACCATCGCAAGGTGGCTACTACGCTGCGCAACCTGGCGCATTTGCATAAGAGTGCCGGACGGAGAGCGAAAGCAAGACGCTTGGAGCAGCGGGCAAAAGCGATTGAATCTCGTCGTTGATGACGTTGGTCCGTTCCACACAAATTCAGGGCCTTTTACTGGGAAGCGCTGAACCACAAACCGGGCGCAAGTCGGAGGGCGCAGCATGCTGCGCGACTGCGACAGGCGCCGCCCGCCGAACATGCAGATCAATTTGTGTCATCCCACATGCCGCATAGCAGTTCGCGATTGAGACAGTAACGTCCGACAATGCTCATTCTGTCTGTTCGTTCGGGGTCCGGTCAGGGATCCGGCTCGCATTGCGACCCTCCTGTTGGGACTTTCAGGCGGGCAGAACAGCAGGGGTTTAGTATCAATCCGGAGTCCTTGTAACTCAAAGAGTTCATTCTCTGCTACACGGCCATCACAGTTTTGTCTCTTAAATCTACAAGGAGGCATATTCATGTCGCAACATCCTTTCGACCTTATGAATATCTGGACCCAAAGCGATCCGGATCCGGAACGAAAAATCAAATCCTTTTTGCTCAACGGCGTGGACCGGGTTGTCCAAGATCACAGCGATGTGCTGTCAAAGTTGAGCCTCGGCGATCCAATATCCGCGCCTGTTGTCCGATGGATGGAGGAATGGGGCTATCCGTCACAGATAATGGCGCAGTTGACAGGGGATACAATGACTCTTTCCGGGCGCCTATTCGGCAAGACGATCAATACAGATACTCTGCGGAAAGTGATCCGCGATGGAACTATTCTTGAACGTGCCTCAGACGGTGTCCAGGCCAAGGTCTCCTCCGCGCAAAGCCTGACCGCGACAGTGACGGGGTACGGGAACTCCACCTTAACAGACGATTCCGAGCCTGCCGCGTGGGACATCATATCCGAGGCGTGGTCTGATTTTCGTGACGCTTCGGATGCTCGATCCTTGGACCGGGACTTCCGCGAAGTGGGTACACAAATACACGCGGAAACCTTTGAGATTCCCAAGACCAGGAAGAACACAAAATACGAAATCATAAACAATGAGCTGTATCATCAGATTGCCGCTCTCTTGGTTAAACTAAGGCGGCAATTCGCATACGCGGCGCTCAGGTCGCGCCCTTCTCATGACGGCACAAATTATGTGTACGGAAACAAAACCGAAGAACCCACAATGTGCGGTCTATGCACATGGCCGTCCATCACCCAGGCCGAGGTTTCCAATCCCAACGTGTACGTAAACAAGAACTCCGCTGCCTTGTCCAAGGCCGACCTGGACAACCTCATCCGCAACCTGTGGCTGGAAGAGCAAGCCGACTACAATCAGGGCGATTGGTGGATAGTTTGTCATCCTTTTACTCATCAATTCATTCAGGATTTTGACATCGCTTACAGAAGGATGGAGAAGAACAATACTTCAGTGGGCTTTCATGTGGATGAGTTTCATTCCAATATCGGCAAGAGCTTTCCAATCTTGTCCGAAAGGTATATGCGTCCTGATACGCTCATTGTCGGGAACTTTGATAAGTTCAGTTACGGGTACTACTCCGATGACTCGTGTCATCGAAAGGAGATACACACTCAAGGGAGGTATCAGCGGTGGTTGATCTCATTCCAGACCTACGGAGTGGTCGCTCGGAATCCCAGATCCAACATCGGGATGATCTATGGTTTACCCACCGGATAGCTCGTTCGCTAAGGGTTTTCCCGACACGATTCGCACAGTTTGCGATCAAACAAGTAGCCTGGGAATGTCCGCGAGTTCACTCTCCCTCTGGGCCGGCTCCTGGACACACGTGACACCGTGGCGTACTCGATTGGTTTTGACTACGACGTTGGGCGGGATCCATAGTAGGACCGGCATCTTGCCGGTCCACATGTCCAGCGGTACCATAGCGGTTCGCGAAAATAATTTCGGATGCCTTCGAAACTTCTTCTTGTGGCGCAGACTTTCCAGCCTGCGAATCCCTGAGAACTCACCGCGATTGAAGGAGGCAATCGGAAAGGCGCCAAAATCCCTATTGGATTTCCAAATCGAGTTGTCTAAACAGGAATTCCAGGTTAAGATCCTGCTTGACACCGCGAGGTGCGCGCGTGTCGAAGCAAATGAAAGGTGGCCGCAAGAATGGGCGACCCCAAGACAACTTTTGTTGAACGATCAGGGGATCGGTCAAGCTTCAATTCCGCGCGGATCCATCCTTTTCCGAGGAGTCACGTGTACCTGCGTCTCTTCCTGATTGTTTGGTTCTCTACGGCTACCTTGTGGTGCTGCAATATTGCGGTCGCCAACAACGACACACCGCAAACAACCAAACCCGGGTCCGAGGCAAAGTGGCCTGGGCCGCCGCCAAACCCTACGACGCAAGCGGAAATGGAAAGGAAAGGGCTGGAATGGGTGAAGCGTCATGCCGAAAGTGGCGACGCGTCGGCACAGTACCTGTTGGGCAAGAAGTACTACTTTGGAGTGGATGTGCCAAAGGATTATTCTCAAGCGCAATACTGGCTACGCAAGGCCGCGGAACAAGGGTTCCCGCACGCTCAATGGAGGCTGGGCTTTCTTTACAGGGAGGGGCACGGAGTGCGGCAAGACCATGAAAAGGCCTTTACCTGGTTTCTGAGGGCGGCAAAACAAGGGGATTCCTTCGCGCAAGGAGTCGTAGGCATGTTGTATCTTAAAGGAGAGGGAGTTCCACGAGATTATGAAAGGGCCCGGAAATGGTTTGGAACAGCCGCCCTACGTGGGTATCCGCCGGCTCAAACCAATCTGGCGGCCATGTATGGCCGAGGGCTGGGAGTGCCTCAAGACGACACTGAGGCCGCCAAATGGTATCGCAAGGCCGCGGAACAAGGTAACCAATTCGCACAGCTCAGTCTCGGGGTGCTGTTACATATGGGCATGGGAGTTCCTCAAGACTACAAAGAGGCTGCAAAATGGTACCGAAAGGCCGCTGAGCGAGGCAACCCGGTGGCTCAGAACAATCTCGGAGCCTTGTTCTTTCGTGGATTGGGTGTGCGCAGAGACGACAATGAAGCTGTCAAGTGGTATCAAAAAGCCGCGGACCAAGGTGGATCATATGGTCAGTACAACCTGGGCTGGATGTACGAAAAGGGCCTTGGGATCGGCAAGAACATTACGGAAGCAACAAAATGGTACAAGAAAGCAGCCGCGCAAGGACACAAGAAGGCCAAGGCCGCGCTGCAACGATTGCGCGTTGAGCAGTAAAATCCTGGCCATCCCCTCACCGCTTCTATTGTGACAAGGAAAACAACCAAGCCCCACATTCCTGGTCAACTGCACGACTCCTTTCATCTCACTATTTTGCATAGCACCAGTAGGCCTATCCGGATCACTCCACGACACTCTATATCTTGTGGTTTTCCGCTTGAGATCAATCTTGTTGGCGTGACCCCTTTGTACCAACTACCATCGCAAGAGAGCGCGAACGAAGCATGAAAATGTCGGCAAGGCGCCGGGGCCCGCGCGTAGGGGCGTAGCATGCTACGCCCTCTTGGATAGTGGGTCCACGAAAGAACTGGGAAAATTGCCCAGTCCATCCATTCTTGTATGAAAATGCATGCATTGCAGAGTCCACCGAATGCCGTAGCGACCATCCAAGAGGGCGACGCATGCGTAGCCCCTACGCCCGGGACCCGCTGCTGTACGGGCATTTTCATGCTTTGTCGGCGCCTTTCCTCATACATGGGTGTTCATAAGAACAGTCATATTTGAAACAAACTCAACATTTCGATTCCGTACCAAGGAGTTTCTCATGGAAATGTCAGACAAGCAAAGACGCTGGTGGTTCGCGAACCTGGAGTCCGAAAAGGGCTCGAGCAGCAAGTCAAAACAACCCGAGAATAGCAATGCCCGCGAGAAAACTGAACAGCGCAAAAAGACCGCAGAACAAAAAAGCGGAGTCGGTGATAAACGTGAAGCAGAACTCCGTCAACGTCGAGCAGCCGATAAATGGGTAGAGGAAAGGCTCCCTCTTGCAACCGGAGCCGAAGTCCATGTCTTGAATGTCATCAAAGAGATTTGGGGTACACCGGAACAGGGAGAAACAGGAAAGCACACGATTCGTCTCGCACAGGGTCCAAGTACTGTCATGAATGATGCAGCGCCCGTCGGCGCCCACTCCATTCCACAAGATCAGAAGCCCAAGAAGCCAGACCAGCAAAGCCTGTTGGACCGGATTCTGGCGATTCCAGGGCAATTGCTCCCGCCTGATGCTCGCATAGAATCTCGACCTCTATCTGACGATCCGAAGGAGGGGTATGTTGTGGGTCCCACATGGGATTTTGGCTCCGAATGGTCGGACGGAATCAAGGCTATCTATGATCGGGACGGATTTACGAAGTTGGCCCCTCTCCCGGATCCGAATCAAAACGGTGGACTGTTGAAGATTGGAGTGCGGCTACCCAAGGGGTTTGTTGACCTCATTGTAAACGATGGATGGAAAGGTCTTACCGAACAGAAGAAGAGCCGGTTGTACGAGAAGACAACAGACATGGTTGCCGGACAAATAGCCGATATAGCGGGAGCGTTTATTCCTGCCATTGTCAAGGGCGAGTTGAGGCAGGACGCCAAGAACTGGGTAAAGTTAATAGCTCGGGCGGAATTCAGGAAGTATGCCCCGGACAACTGGCTGAAGCGCATGACGGACGCGGCCGAGAAAAAAATGACGCCCGGCAACTTCATGCGGTCTTCCGAATATGAAAATAGCAAGCTCAATCCGGAACAGCGCAAACTCAGGGAGCTTGAGGATTATGCGGCCTCTGATCGTGGCGGGCCTGACTTGACGCATCCGGGCTACGGAGAAATGTCTTCCGACCAGGGCAAAGTGGAACCCCACAAGTGGCTGAAACAACAATATCGCGACAGTCCGAAATGGTTCAAGGACATGACCTCAAAGACACCCAACTATTTAAACGAATTCTATCGTGCGAACTCACATCGATTGAAAGCGGCCATCGGTGAAGAGCGCTATAATGACCTATTTAGTTTCCAAATCGAGTTCAAACAGGAATTCTAGGCCAAGATTTTCCTTGATACCGCGAGTGAGGCGCGTGTACAATCAAATCAAAGGTGGCGGCAAGAATGAGCAACGACAAGACAATTTTCGTTCAACGATCGGTGGATCGGTTAAGCCTCCGCTCGCCGCGGATCCATCCTCCTGTTGCAATGCGCCTATGCCTGGGTCTTGGCCTGATTGTTTGGTTCTGTCTGGCCGGCTTGTGGTGGTCGAATGTTGCGGTCGCCAACAACGACACACCGAAAACGAACAAACCCGGATCAGAGGAAAAGGCGCCCGCGCCAAAGCGTCGGACGCAGGCGGAAGTAGAACGGAAATGGCTGGAATGGATGAAGCATTATGTTCAAAGAGACGACGCGTTGGCACTGCGCCGGTTGCGCAAGAAGTACTACTTTGGAGTCGATCTCCCAAGGGAGTTTTCTCAAGCGCAAGAATGGCTACTCAAGGCTGCGGGACAAGGAGATTCTTTCGCGCAAGTAGTCGTTGGCCTATTCTACCTGAAAGGAGATGGAGTTCCACGAGATTATGAAAAGGCCGAAAAGTGGTTCAGAAGAGCAGCCCTACAGGGGTATCCTTCGGCTCAAAACAATCTGGCGGCCATGTATGCCCAAGGCCTGGGAGTGCCCCAAGACTCAGAAGAGGCCTTTAAATGGTGTCGAAAGGCCGCCGAACAGGGAAACCCACGGGCGCAGCACAGTCTCGGCTGGCTGTACCATCAGGGCAAGGGGACTCCTCAAGACTATGAAGAGGCTGCAAAATGGTTCCTCAAAGCCGCTGAGCAAGGTTATCCTGTGGCCCAGAACACACTTGGAGTCTTGCTCTGTCGAGGACAGGTTTTGCCCAGAGACTACAAGGAAGCTCTCAAGTGGTATCAAAAGGCCGCGGACCAAGGCAACAGTGGCGGACAGTACAACCTGGGCCGCATGTACGAAAAAGGCCTTGGGATCACCAAGAACATTACGGAAGCAACAGAATTGTATAGAAAAGCCGCAGCGCAAGGACAAAAGGAGGCCAAGGCCGCGTTACAACGATTGCACGTTCAGCCCTGATGTGTCGCTCGTTACCCAATCCCCTCTATTGTTACTCACAAAACGTAACCGTTCACCGTGAACCGTACAAGCTCCTGGAATTACGTATGGGGGAGGTTTGGAGGGGGAGATGAGTCTACCCCTCCATTCTCACCGGGCGCAGAACCGCTTCAAGCCCGGTGAACGATTACCACAAAACAGACACGAACCATATATAAACTGATCCTCTGCGCAAGTTTTCCTATCATCAGATCGACTACTGTAACAATCATTCAACTTTGGCTGCTTCGCCACTGCGCTTCATACTTATGCGCTTTCAAAGAAGTGGCATTCAGACCCTCACCTCGGCCCTCTCCCAGAGGGAGAGGGAGAAATACCCCCCCTCAAAGCAAACATTATTGCTCCACAAACTCTTTCCACGAAAGGCAGGAAAATGAATACAGGCAATCAAGAACCTTACAATGTGATCAATCTCTTTGACTGGACCGGAGGTGTCCGGGACAATCGACAAAATCCACTCGCGTTTCCCCAAGAGGCCCTCATGTCCGGTGAAAATGTGGACCTGGTAGATAGAGGCCTGAAGACAAGACGCGGCGCGTCTTACATGAGTTCGGACTCTCTGCCGGAAAGCGGAGAAGTGACGACCCTGAAGCAGATTCGTTTTCCGACCACGGAATCCAAGTACCTGCTCGCCCAGGTGGACACAGGTTCGGGAAACAAGCTATTTTGCAGCATTGATCAGTTGCCGACCACCGGCGGCTCCGGCAGCTTTTCCGAGGTTTATGATCTCGGAAGCGGAGCCGATTGCTGCTCTGTAGCCTTGCTCAATGATCGGGCCGTAATAACCGAAGGACAGAACAATCCTCCGCTGGTGTTTGCAGGGTGCATGGACCCATCGGGCGCTGATTGGGCGGTGCCCAAGGCGGCACTGGTTACTTATGACAGCGGTAACAACTATCACGATCTCAGTGCTGCTGTTTGCGACAAAGATTCCGACACTTACAGCGACATTGGAGGCCTTGCTCCCAATAGTGGATGGATCGACATCTGCGTGGACATGTCCGGCGTGAGCGGTTTCCTTTTCGAGATGCAATCGGGGAACGCCGGCGGAGGCAATCTCATCCCTCAAGGCTATTCAGGAGATTGGAGCAGCGGCGCAGGATGGGTGGACAATACGTCGACCCTCAGCGCAACCGGAACTGTGGTCCACTCAGGAGGAGTCTTCCCGGCCGAATATCACGTGGTGAACAACGTGCCCGGTTACTGGTTCAGATTCGGCTTCGAGAGCGGCACAAGCGTGAGCACGAGTCTGCGAAGAGTGCTGTTTCAGGCGCCTACGCAGCGCTTGCAGGTGATCGGAGAAGGTCAACCTGATACTCCGCTGGGACTGATCTATTGGGATCAGTCCGAGAACTCGGCAAAAGACTGGACCGTTGAAGTGTCCGACAACACTTGGCCTACCGTGGCCCGCCTGAATGACGATCCTTTGAACACCGATGACAGTGGTTGTCACGGATGGCAATCCGGAGCAGCCTCTTCAGGGTGGAACCCGGGGGGCGACCGGCTGTACATGGGATATCTCACCAGGTTCAATGCCGTGGAAATCCGCCCTCACAACGATTACCACAACACAAATTCAGGCACAACCCTTGGGGCCGAATACTGGACCGGGACCCAGTGGACCGATCTCTCCACAACGGACGAGACCCAGGAACCCGAAGGCGTGACGATCGGCAGAAAAGGAAGAATATCCTGGAGCACACCGACCGATTGGAAGGAATGCAGGCCTATCGGCCCACAATATCCCCACGGGTACTGGATTAGGTTCCGGGTGGACGCTGATCTGTCGTTGCGCACCTGGTTGAGTGAGGCCCGGGTTTGGCCTGTGCTCACCGACTTGAAGAAACACAAGTTCGCGATTACCATCCGGGACCGGATGGTTCTACTCAACCGCCCTGACGCTCCGGATCAGGCGGACATATCCCGGGCCCTCGAAGAGTACGGCTTTGCCGGAACCGATTCAGCCTCGATCCGCATAGGCGGCCAGGACAACATTGTGGCCGCGGTTGAGGCGTTCAACCAGGGCTTTGTGGCCAAGACGGAGGACTGGTTCCTGCTCAACGGTTACAGTCCGCAGACCTTCAGCTTTGAAAGGGCCGAGGCCGCTAATCAGGTCCCCATCAACAATCGTGTAGTGGTCAGGGCCCCGCTGACCGAAGCGGATCAAAAAAACCTGATGGGTTTGTATTATCTAAACAGGTTCGGGGCATGGTACTTCGCGGGCCTCAAGGTTTATCATCTATCTGAAGACATCTCCTGGTTTGATGCCGCGAGCGATCCCCCGAGGATAGATCTTGACAATCTCCATGGGGCCTACGGCGTGTACTGGCCTGAGCGTAACTGGATCATCTGGGCGGTGCCAATGACCACCTCCGGCTCACCACAAACCACGAACAATCGTCTGATCATCTATGATCTTCGCCTCAGAACCTGGCTCCCACCCTTCACAATCAGTGTTGCGTCCCTTACGACCGCTTACCACCATAACGACGGCGCTCCAGGCAAGCTGGGCCAGATCGGCCTCTACGGCGGTGACTACAACGGCGCGGTCATCAGGCTGTTTGGACCCAATGACGATTCGGATTTCGGAGATCCTATCGCAGGATGGGTCGAAACCGGATGGCTCCACTTCGGATCCCCTGAATACCACAAGCTGTTACGGATACTAACGGTTTACGGAAAGACTTCGGGAGATCAGATCACGGTGACGGTCTACTCAAATGGAGATGACTCCACATTCACGAGCTTAAACTACCAGGACCTCAACAGCCTTGGAGATCGTCTCTTTGCTCAGCAACAGAAGCCTGACAACATACACGGACGATTCTTCAAATTCAGAATAGAGTTCAACGATGTAACCGACATTTACGGCCTGCAAATAGGGGCATCGGTAATTCGGGAATGGGGCGCTGTCTAAGAGGGGTCGCAATCCTGGAAGGTTGCGGCCGTACGGCGCGACGCATGGCGTCGCCCTCCAGGATAGTCGGTCTGAGCCGGAACTCGCAGGATTTCGGAGCGCATTCATTTTCATAGGAGTAGTCATGCATCCACATCCAAGAATCTCTGTAGAAAATCATACAGCGGGTGAGTTTTTCCTCAACCCCTGTGATATTCTAGGGAAAAGAATAGATAATGAGAAAAAGGTCAAATAGCGAACGAAAGGCCATGTTCGCGGCCATGGCCGAAGAAGGAAACGGTCGCTCGGGGCCGCGGAAAGCACGCGAGGCCATGCAGAGCGCGGCTGATAGGGTCGATGAGGCCCTATACCGGGTTGCGGTTGAATTTGATAACCAGCCTGTGGACGAGGAATCTGCCAATGCGCGGGCACGTGCGCTCAAAGGAGCGTTGAGTGAGCTTGAAAATGCTGAAATGCACTTTGAACGGACCGTGCAGGAAACCGGCCATCTGTGGAAGGAGGAGGATCCGGGGCAAGATGTGGGGGATGAGTTTGATGACGAGTACGAGGAAGAACCGCCCGTGAACGACCTGGAGCGCATTCGGCGCCAGAACAGAAACGCGGAGAGAGCTTCGGCCGAAGTCTCTACTGAAGAGTGGGGTCCACAGCCTGATCGTCCCAGCTGGGTCCCTGACAACATTGACGAGATCCTGGCCGAGGAGGGGCCGGTTGACGATGAGTGGGGTGAGACCCCGCTCAACGACATCCAGCGAATCCTCCGGCAGAATAGGATTGTGGAAAAGATTTCCGAGGAGATGGCCGAGGAATTGAGTTCGCAGTGGGATCACCCCAATTGGGTCCCCGACAACATAGACGAAATCCTGGCCGGCGGTCCTAAAGACCCGGAGAAGGATCGGCCTAAGGCGTCGGCACGCGCGGGCGGAAAAGGCTCACGCGACGAGCAAGGAGCCAAAAGTGGGCCGACCGACCTTGAAATGACCTTTGTGAAGGAGGCGCCGGCGAGGCTGTTGAAGGAATGGAACGGATTGCCGGGCAATTCGTACCCTCTTGATCTGGATCCTCCGCTGCATGTGCCTGAAAAGCTCACCAATTACAAACCGGATCCTGACTTTGCCAAAAAGTGGTCTCATGGTGGAACGGAGTACAAGAAGATGAAAGACATGGAAGAAGCTCTCAAGGGGTATAGTGGAAAGGTTCCGGACGATATCCGACGCAAGGTCCAACAGCGAATAAAGGAAATCAAGGGCAAGCAACCAAAAGTGGACCTCAGACATAGGCCCGAATCCGATGGGTCAACCGCCGGCAAATCACGCGGCGCCTATGAATCCGGCAGTACAGGCAAGGTCAAAAAGTCTTTGATGAATAAGGGAGTAGAGGCTGCAGTGGACGCTGGGAAAGGCAAGGTGAGGGAGGCTGTGAAGAGCTTCGTGGAATCACTTAATGAATCCAAGGACACCGGCCAAGCATTCAAATTGCCGAAGGCGCCACAGGGCCAATACTGGTCCAAGGAACAGCTCGGGAAGGCAAGCGGACATGTCTACATACTCAGGGAGAAGCGAGACAAGAAGCCGCTCGTGAAAATTGACGTGCCCCTTGTGGGGACCGTGAAAGTAACCAATATTCATACCGGGAACCACGTGATATGGCGATTCAATACGCCGGGGAGCCTGGACGAACTTCGGGAACTGTTGCCCGGAAGCAAATAGATTGCCCCGAAGAATCGGTCGGCTGGAGAGAATAGTACTTCAAACACACTAGCACGAAGCGCGTTGCAGCACCGCGACGCTTCACGTAGGTCGAAAATGGAGCGAGAATCCATTGTGGGACCATATTCGATGGAGTTTCCGTTGTGGTCGCGCTGGGTCATTGACTCTTACTATTCATCGAGTAATAATCCCGTTCACGGCTGTCGACAAAGGTCCCGGCGCCGCGGGCTGTGGAGAAACGCTACCAAGATTTTCGCTCCGTGATTGAGGCGGGCCAACGGCATCAAGAAAGGGAGGGGCGCAAGATATGCAGCGGTCAAAGGGAGGTTGCGGACTACTCCTATCAGCGGTCGTATGGGCCGCGATTAGTCTCAACTGTGCCGATCAGGCGTTTTCACAGGCGACCCTGTGGCGTGACCAAAAGGCAAAATGTGAGTCCTTGATTGAGAATTTCAGATACCGTGAAGCACTCCCAATTGCCAAACAGTGTGTGGAAATCGCCCGTGCGAATTTTCCGGCCGAGAGTGCCGAGATGGGGGATTCACTACACAATCTCGCAAACGCGCTGACCGCGTTGGTTAGATGTGTGGAGGCCGAGCCGCTCGCGAAAAGGGCGTTGTTTATCCGTGAGAAGGTCCGCGGTAAAATGCATCCGCAGTACGCGGAGTCATTGAGCGCCTTGGCAAAGGCGTACCGACAACTGGGGTATCTGAGGAAGGCCAAGGGCCTACTGCAGCAGGCAGTGGCAATAAGGGAAAGGATCCCCGGCGACAGAAGTCGCGAGTTGGTTTTCGCGCTGTGTGAGCTGGGGAATGTCTGTTGCCGGCTCGACCAACATGAAACAGCCCTGGGGTTGTTCGTGCGTGCGCGCGCAATCATGAGCCGGAATGGAGGGAAGGACCATCCGGGGATCGCGCAGCCTTTGCAGGGTATCGCAATCGTACATCATTCGCGCGGAGAATATGATCGGGCCCTGGAACTCTGTCATGAAGCATTGGAAATAGCGGTCAAGAAGTATGGCCGAAATCACCCTGAAGTCGCGATGGCCCTCTTATTTGTGGGAATATGCAACGCCGATCAGGGCAAGTTTGCTGAGAGTCGCAAGGCGCTCCAGCGTGCGCTGGAGATTACTGAAAAAACGTTAGGGAAGGATCATCCGATCGTGGGAAAGGCTCTGCATTCGCTGGGGCTGGCGCATTATCATCAATGGCATGACCGCGAGGCCGAGCTCCTAATTCGACGAGCCCTTGAAATATTCATAAACAGGGCGCCGCATGACCAACAGACGATCGCTGTAATACTACGTGATCTCGCGGTCACGTTGCATGGGCAGGGAAAATTTGCGGAAGCAGAGCCGCTGCTGTTAAGGTCCCTTGCAATACGAGAGAAGGCCGAGGGAAACCGGGCTTCCCGTCTCGCCAGTACGCTGGAGGTCCTTGTTGAGGTTTACAAACGTATGGGGCAAACAGACAAGGCAAACGAATTTGAGCAGCGCCTGGATACAATTCGAGCCAAACTGAAGAAACAGCCGAAACGCGGCGAACGACAACCCAAGGTTCCTTTGCCAAAAAAACAACCCGCTATGTAGCAGTCCCTCAAATCCGATGGGTCAAACGTTGGCAGATCACCGCCCATCAATGAATCCGGCCATCGTCTATTTCATGGAAGGTAATGGTTGACCGGGCGAAGAACCGCTTCAAGCCCGGCGAACCATTACAACCCGAGAATCTATTCACATATGAACTCTTGCGATGCGACAAAAGGAGTGTTGGCATGAGGTTGCGAGCCCCTGTTCTCGACGAGCGGATTACCGATCTGATTTCCTACTATTTCAACAAATACCGTTTACAGCAAAGGTGTCATAGCTTTCCACGTTGGCCCGGAACGTGGGAAACCGACACGGACGGAAAAATGTTCTGTTCAAACGACGTGACCTCCAAATACTCTGTACCCCCCGGGTCGTTCGCAATCGGTCTTGCCGACACGTTGTTCTGGCTGTATGGGGTGGCAAAGGATATGGATGAGGACGAGCAAGACCCGGGCTGTATTGAATATCTGGAAAATGAAACCCCGCAAACCATTCACATGAAATGAGGTGAACAATGTCTTCAGGACGGTATACCGCATACCATATTTACCAGGGATTACAGTTTCCCGAGGCGGAAAAGGCCGGCACCAGACCATACAAGCTGCCGGAATATCAATGTGTGCACTCACAGAGAGGGTACCATTTTCAGTTCGACAACATGGTGGAACGTACACATTTCGACGCGGCCAACACCACATGTTGCAATGAACCGGTCCTCAACTTTGCAAACAAACCTCAATATTCCGAGTCATCCAAACCCATGAATGCCCAGGATTGCGGGGCAAGAGTCTCGGCCGTGGGCTGCAACGTGCTGGATGTAAAAGTGGAGTCGACTACCAATATGTGCGCGGACGCGGGGGCCAAGATACAACGCATCCGCATAGGCTGCGCTCAACTCTGCCCTGAGCTTGCCGCTAATGCCGGTGGAGGGACAATCAAAGGTCAGTTCGGCACATTCAAGGTGCTCGGTACTGAGCCGGGAGGTGTGATGGTCCTGGATTATGTTCCCGATAGTGACAAGATCTCCGGCTGGTACGATTACTGTTCAGGCGCAAGCGCCATAACCGAAGAATTTTGCGGCGGGCATTCGATCAGCTATTATCTGCAGGCCGGGCTTGACTATCCCGGGGAATGCGGATGCGATTGCTGTGGTGAAAATGGCGGTATTCTGCCGCCCAACATGTCTTTGACCGTACCGTCCGCGATCGGCGCGGATTGGTCAAATACGATACAAAACATCAGTCAAATCAGCGGTTGGGAATCATGCTCCGGCGGCACAATTGACGGCACATTCTCCGGTGCCGTCGGATCCCAATCCGTGCAATGGAACGGCGCCGCACAATACCGGTCCAACGGGTCCACACGCTACGTGACCCGCGATCCCGTGAGTATCGGCTCCGCAGGCAGTTCGGCTTGCTGCGGAGGCACAATACATTGGAGCGGGGCCGACGGATGTGGCGGCGGGAATTCCACTACTACGGCTGTCAGCCAGAAAATAGGTTCTTCACAGATCTATGTGTCTCCTGCCCCGAGAGATGGAGACACTCTGTTGACAGGGGGCTCCGCCTACTGGGTCAGTGGCTGGGAGGCTTGTTCATACGCCGGCGCAGCTGCACTCAATGTCACCCCCACGTGCCTTTCCAACTCCATAGGCTCATTGCAAGCAAGTGATGGAAACCTGGCACGTCAACTGGGTTCGCTGCTCTTGTCCGGAACACAAGAATGTTCGGGCTGTTGTGGTAGCGGATCAATCTCGGTGAGTTTCAACAATGGTTGCGGCCAAAACGATGAAGCATCCTATTACGTGAGGCACGATTACAGCGATACCGGCCTTGCAGGTTACATGTTTCGTTGCGTGCCCAACGGTCCGAGTTGGTACAAGGTTGTTAGGACACTTGTCAATTGTGACGGGTCCACAGGCGGAGACGATACCCCGTACTTGATAACGGAACCCAGTCTTTCCGGGTGCATAAGCGCCATCAGTGGCACAGGCGGCGAGGCGATAAGCGGAAATATGGGCTGTAGCGGGACGCTTCCCGGAGGCGCACAATGTTGCTGGTATTCGGACAACGGGGAAGATGGCTTGGACTTTCGCTCGAAAGTGTTCGCTGTGAGCGGAAGTAGATGCTGCGCAATCGACGAAGAAAGCGGCGCCTGGGTCTCCAGTGGAACAGGAATTCAATGTTGTCCCCAAAAGTGAGGTGAAAATGAAAGATAATGGAGCATCGCTTGATAACTACATCGGCTTTCTGGAGTATCTCGCTTCTGTGATCGGCCGACTCAACGGTGTGCCGGTGGTGTCGGCCAAATGCCCGGAATGCGACGCCCGGTGGTCCGTGTGGAAGCCTTTATGCCCGGCAGGCCAGGACTACGCATGCGGGTACCGAGCGATCTGGAAATGCGAGAACCCCGACTGCGGGGAAATGGAACTAAGGTAGACTCTTCCTGAAGTCAAACAAAGCAAGAATGTCAATTCATAGGGGCTTGAATCTGCGCTGTGTGGCGGCTTATCGTCAGCCACGGGCAACGCATTGGCAGGCTATTCCGGGTCCGCCACACGCGGGAACAGACATTAGCGTTCAAGCCCATCCTTCAACCGTTCCTCAATTCTAAAAGAAATTGAGGCGCCAATCTTCATTACGAAAGGAGAGAGAAATGGAAACCCCTCGCGGAAATTACTTCAGTAGTTTCGATTATCGCAAGGCTTTCGGAGACAATCCCTGGCTGGCGCCGACCAAAGGTCTGATGCAATGGACGAGCGGCCTGGGCGACTCTGTGTTCGGATCAGGACCGGTAGGAACAACGGGAAGCACGTCCGGCGGGTCTACGGGCACGTATGTAGCGAATCCCGCTGATCGAGCGGTGCAGGACTACATGTCCCATGTTATGGGTGGTCAACGGAACACGCTTCGCGATTACGTGCGCCAGGCCGCCGGCGCGGGTATCAAAAGAGGCGGCATGAATGTGGTGGGAGGCCCGGCCCTCGATTCAGCGCTGCATCACTCGGCGACGCAGAATCTCGCCAAAGGGTATGGAGACCGCTTTCGGGAGGCCATGAATTACAACAAGTACCTCAAGGGAACCGCGTACTCACAACACAACGACTCCATACGGAATCTCCAGAATCTGCTCGGGTTGCAGCACCAATATCTGAGCAGCCAGACCGGATGGAGGAACCGCCTGGGAGACCAAAAGAGATCCGATTACCTCGGTGACGTCGGCTGGAACCGGGGCGCCCCTGACAGAGAATGGGCGCAACGGGATCGAGTGTACGACTACAAGGCCAAGCAAAGAGCGCTCGATGAGTCGCTCAAACGGAGGCAGGACATCAGTCAAATCGAGGGCCTGTCATCACTGGGGGCAACGAGTCCCCGAGACTTTAGTAAATACCTAAGAGCCCTCATCGGTGAAGGCTATGGAAAGCCGCTCTAATCACCGGCGGCCGTCGATGCTGGTAGGAGGTCTTTCTCGGACCGATTGAACTTTGGATGCTATGGTCTGAGGAAGGCCTCCGCCGCCATATCCGCCTCTTGCGTGAAACTCTTAATCCACAACTCTTCTGATGAGTTCCATGATTGCCGGCGCGTCCACACAATTTCAGAAAGGAACCGCCGCAAGGGTCGGTCGGACCTTACAAACACTGTCAAATACGGGCCGCATCCGTGTTAGGTTCCTGATCGATTCCATGTTATCATGGGAGTCCGCTTTACCGTGGTGCCACAGTCTCTTCTGAGAAGGGCGTTGAAAGGATGGACAATGCTGTATGCAGTAATAATGGCTGGAGGGAGCGGCACGCGTTTTTGGCCCCGTAGCCGAAAGAAAAGACCGAAGCAGATCCTGCGCATAGTGGGTGACAACAGTATGATACGGGCGACCGTTGAGCGCATCCTCCCTCAGATCCCGATGGAGCGCATCATGGTGGTGACCGGGGAATCCCATGCGGAAGAAATTCGGGCCCAACTGCCCGAACTGTCGAACGAGATGATAGTAGCGGAACCATGGGGACTCAACACAGCGCCGTGCATCGCGCTGGCTGCGTACAAGCTGATCAAACAGGATCCTGAAGCCGTCATGGTCGTACTGCCGGCAGACCATCTCATTCGGAAGGAGCAGGAATTCCTGGAGATCCTCGGCACCGCTTCAAAGGCGGCCGGCACAGGAGATTACCTCATCACCTTCGGCATTGTGCCTGAGCGGCCGGAGACCGGGTACGGATACATTGAACGTGGTGATCCCATGCTTAATCTGGATGCGGTCGACGTGTTCAACGTGCGTAGATTTGTGGAAAAGCCTGACATGGCCACTGCCCGGGAGTACCTGGTCCAGGGCAATTACTTGTGGAACAGCGGCATGTTCATGTGGCAGGCTTCTGCGATCATCAAGGCCTTCGAGAAGCACCTGCCCACAATCAGTCGGACAATGGAGACCATATTGCCGGCCTTGAATGGACCGGAGGAAGCGGCCGCTATCCGTGAGGCATATGGAAGAATGGAAAGTATCTCGATCGACTACGGCATCATGGAAAAGGCCGACCAGGTTCTCGTGATTGAGGCTGACGTTGCATGGAACGATGTGGGAAGCTGGCGTTCCCTTGAAGACGTTTGGGGCACGGACCAGGATGGAAACGCGCTCAGCGGTGATCTGGTTTCTCTTGACAGCAGAGGATGTACAGTATCTTCGCCTCACAAACTAACAACCCTTATAGGGGTCAAGGATCTGATAGTCGTTGACACCCAGGACGCCCTACTGATTTGCGACAAAGACCGGGCACAGGACGTGAAAGCTCTGCTGGACATCCTGAAGAAAAAGGGGTACGACGAACTCCTTTAGCCTGTCGCTGCGTACAAGCAAAGTGTGCTGCGCAAAATTGTTCTGCACCGGTTTTCTCCTAGAGCCCCTCACCCCCAATGCTGGTGACTTAAGCCGTATACCGTTGATCCGGATACTATTGTCCGTCATTCCGGCGAAAGCCGGAATCCAGGTCTTTCAATACCTTCTGGACCCCGGCTTTCGCCGGGGTGAGGGGCTCTATTCCTTCGCTCCATATCGCTGCAAAAGCTCTGCTGCTTTGCCGTGACCTTTCTCCTTAGCGTATTTGAGAGGTGTTTTGCCGTCTGCGTTGCGGGCACTGACATTGGCTCCTTTTGCCAGGAGTAATGCCACGATCTCCGTGTGGCCGAACGTGGCCGCAACAATCAGGGCTGTGTTGCCAAGGGCGTTCGCTGCATTGACGTCCGCGCCGTGTTCGAGGAGCAATCTTGAAATGTCGCTATGGCCCTTGAAAGAAGACCTCATCAAAGGCGTGCTCCGGTATTTTCCCCGCGCATTCACGTCTGCCCCCTTGTTCAGGAGTTGTTTAACGGAACGGAGCGGTCCTCTACTGGCTGCTTTCAGCAAGACTCTATTCCTGGAATTCTTCTTTGCTTTGCTCGGGTGAGTCCCTTCGCTCGAATTGGATTCAGCTTTGTGTTCAAAAAGGCCATCAACCATGGCCGCCACGGTGTGCTCAGAGATCGGTCCAGTGCGCGCATGGGAATAAATAGGAGTAGTCGAAGGATTTGCTGACGGGTCCACATCCACCAACAACTCAATTTTCGCGTCCATCTCGATGGTCTCGCAACAAGGACACCGGTCCAATTGACCGGACACCTCCTTGCCGCAAGAAGGGCATCTTAGAACTGATTCGCTTGTTTCTTTGAATGACCTGGTAATGCTGCTGTCGGACAAAGTGGTGCGCTCATAAAGCTCCATCGAACTGACAAGACCTTCCTGGACCAACTTCGTGAGCACATATTGAAGACTCTCATGTGTCAATCTGTGCCTTTCCATCAACGCTGAGTCATCCAGGCCGGCCCGGATATTACCTACAAGCGTTTTGGCGCTGATTCTTTTCATTGAATGTTCTCGTTTTGATCGCATCATCCACTGTGCCGCGGACGCCTGCTCGACATCCTATAGTGATTGCCAAAAGTAATTTCCGATTACTCTGAGAATCAGTCATGTGGGGCAGGCTTTCCAGCCTGCCATTCGGTCAGAACTTTTGGCAACTGCTATAAGTCCTTCACTCGAATCCCGGGTGCCGGAAGATATCCAGGATGACCGCTCGTAGTGCCGGACGGGGTCAGGTGGAACCCGCAAAACCGTCAATGTAACCGGCTCCACCCAACGACATCGGACATCCGACAGCTCCGGCCATCCTGCCGAATCCCCGACTCTCTCGCGAAAAACGTTGCAAGGTCTGATTTGTTCATATTGGTCTCCGGGAGCCGGTCGCATTGTCGATCACCTTTGCAAGAATTCTGCTCAGGATCGGCGCAGCGTACGGCTTGGGCATAACCCCCTGGAAGCCGTATTCCCTATGTTCAGCCATGATCGGGTCGTGCGAATAACCGCTCGACACAATTGCCGTCACGTTCGGATCAATTTCCAGAAGCCTTTTCATGGCCTCCTTACCTCCCATGCCACCGGGAACAGTCAAGTCCAGGATTACCGCGTCAAAAGGACGCCCGCAATCTAGGCCTGATCGGTAGAGATCGACAGCTTCCGCGCCATCTCTTGCCGTGTCCACCTCATAGCCCAGCATGGACAGCAGCTCGGCGGCAACGTCCCTTATCGATGCTTCGTCGTCCATGAGTAATATCTTTCCCGTACCGGTGACTAGCCCCTCGTCCGTCGCCGGCCGCGGCGGGGCCTTCTGCCGTGACGCTGGAACGAAGATATAGAAGGTCGAACCGACGCCGGGAGTTGATTCCACCGTGATCAACCCATCGTGGCCTTTGATTATGGAATAGGCCGCATAAAGGCCCAGCCCGCTTCCGTCGGATCTCGTAGTAAAATAGGGATCAAATATCTTGGGCAGGATCTCTGCATCCATTCCCACCCCTTGGTCTTCAAGAGATATCCTCACATAATCAGCTGGTTGCAACGGTAAGCCATGCCCATCCGACACAGTAAGGTTTCCGGCACTCACTCCAATCACGCCGCCCTCGGGCATGGCCTGATCGGCATTCATCACTATGTTTCCCACAACTCGGCTAAACTGAGCCTCGTCTACCACTACCGTCCATATGTCCTCCGAAAGGGAAAACTCACAGCGGACGTTTGATCCTCTCAGGGCAAAATTGCAAGAATCGGTAATTATGTCGGAAACGGCCGCTGTCTTCTTGATCGGCGCTCCACCCTTGGCGAAGATGAGCAGTTGGTGTGTCAGATCGCCGGCCCGAATGCATGCTCCTTCCGCTTGTTGCAGCCTTTTGAAGCCCTTCCCATCGGGGTTGGAGCAAATCCTTGCCGCGGATATGTTGGCCTGAATTGCGGTCAAAATATTGTTGAAATCATGAGCAATCCCGCCTGCCAAAGTAGCGAGGGATTCGAGCTTCTGTACTCTTTGAAGCTCTTCCTCCATTCTTCGTTTCTGTGTCACGTCGGTCACGAAATTCAGCCCCCCGGGTCTCCCTTCCCAATCAATCATGACCTCAGTCAGTTCCACCCACCTGACACTCCCGTCTTTTCGACGGACCTTTAAAGAATAGAACTCGGGCACCGCATCTCCTCTCCGCCTCTTTTCGCGGCGTTCGGAGACCATTTTTCCATCATCCGGGTCGATAAGGCGCCGGAAACGCGTGAGCGTCAATTCCTCCTTTGCATATCCTGTAATGTCGCAGAATCTGGAATTCACCAACTTGAGATCGTCGTCTTGAATGACAATTACGCCCGTGGGGGCCTTTTCGACCACCAGTCGGTACTTTTCCTCCGATTCCCGGAGCGCTTCACCTTTTGTGTGCAGCTCGGCTGTGCGCTCCCTGATACGCATTTCAAGTTCATCCCGCCGACTTTTTTCTGCTGTCAGATCCTCGACAAGTACCAGTACCAACCTATTCTTCCCCATCCTGATGGACCGCAAATACATACGACCCCACAGTGTGCCGGCTCCGATTCGCAGCTCTGCCGGACCGGTTTCCCGCTTTCGCGTCAAGAAGACTTTTTTCACGAGTGACTCCGCGTTCTTGGCTGCCGAAGTATCGGAAAAGAAGCGAGAAAAAGGCTTGCCCAGTATTCTCTCATAGTCCGCGCTTATCTTCGCGCAGGACTGGTTCGCGTAGATTATGTTACTGAACCGGTCAATCAGAAGCACCGGAATTGGGAGTGTATTAAGGAGCCTTCCAAACCAGGTTCGATGAATCCCGGTGAAGCTGCCCGAAGAGGTCACGTCGCGCGAAAACAGGCCGGAGAGTTCAAGCGTTTCCGTGAAATCTTCATCATCGTGGAACATACGGGTCATCCAGCGTCGCTCCTTCCGTCACAACACCCGGCATAGGTCTTTCACGCCGCTTCCTCCGGCGATATCCATCGCACGTTTGGGTTTCAAATTTGCACGGAGTTAGCACAGTCGGCTCGCAACAGCCGGGTAAACACATTTACGGGCACAGCTGGAGCCCAATAGTAACCTTGCGCTCGGTCGCAGCTATGTTGTCTCAGGAATTCCACATGCTCCCGGGTTTCTACTCCCTCAGCGACCACTTTGAGGTGCAAGCTATGGGCCACAGCAAGTACAGCCTTGACGATCTCGCGCTCGTATGAGCTGTATGCCACGTCCTTGATGAAAGATCGATCGATCTTCAGATTGTCGATTGGGAAATGCCTCAAGTAGCTCAAGGAAGAGTAGCCTGTCCCGAAATCGTCAACGGCAATATGCACGCCATGTCTTTTGAGATTAGCAAGCAACTCAATCGTCGTGTCCGCATTTTCCATCATGACACTTTCGGTCAGTTCTATTTCCAGGCATTCGGGATCAAGATCGGTCTCGTCCAATATCCGGAGCACCGTGGCACCTAGATCCTGCTGTTTAAGCTGGCGACCCGAAACGTTTACGGCCACCCTCATTCGTGGGAAGCCCATCTCCTGCCACGCTTTGTTCTGTCTGCACGCGGAGCGCAATACCCACTCTCCAATGGGTACGATCAGGCCCGTCTCTTCCGCGGCAGGGATCAGGTTCCCGGCCGACAGGACCCGTCCAGAGCGATGCCTCCACCTGAGCAACGCTTCCATTGATGCGACCCGACCTGTGGACATGTCCACCACCGGTTGGTAGTGAAGAAGCAACTTCTTTCCAGCTATTGCGGATCGCAGAGTCTGTTCCAAGTTCAGCCGTTTCAGCACATTCTTGTTCATTTGCTTGGAGAAGAATTGAAAGTTGTTCTTGCCCTGCTCCTTGGCATGGTGCAACGCTGTATCGGCATTCTGAAGCAGTATGCCCACTTTGGCGCCGTCATCAGGAAAAAGGGTAATCCCTATGCTTGTCGTTACAAAAACTTCACGGCCATCCAAGGCGAAAGGTTTAGACAATGCTTCCGCGAGGTTACGCGCCACACGGGCCGCTCCATGCACATCCGAGATCCCCGACAAAATCACCACGAACTCATCTCCCCCGAGACGTGCTGCTGTATCACTTCTGCGAAGGCACGCAGTCAGGCGCTCCCCCACCGAGACCAGTAATTGATCCCCGAAGCGATGGCCCAGCGTGTCATTAATGTTCTTGAAGCGATCGAGGTCGAGAAGCATGATGGCTACCATGTGTTTGTCTCGATCTGCCTCGAGCAGTGCTCGCTGCAAGCGATCGTGAAACAGTACACGGTTTGGTAAGCCGGTAAGGTGATCGTAGTGGGCCAGCCGATGGAGACGTAATTCGCTCTGTTTCATTTTCGTGATGTCGGAGAAGATGCCCACGTAGTTGGTAACTTTCCCTTCATCGTTTCTCACAGGGCTCAGGGACATCAGCCTCGGATAGGCCTCTCCGCTCTTGCGACGATCCCAGACTTCGCCTTTCCATGTCCCGTTCTTGACAAGGGACCTCCAAATGTCCTTATAAAAGCGCTTGTCTTGTTGGCCCGAGACAAACAACGTGTGGCCTTTGCCCAGTACTTCCTTCCTGCAATAGCCTGTGATCTTGGTGAAGGCTTGGTTGACATCTACTATCCGCCCTCTAACATCAGTCACCAGCATGGCTTCGTTACTACTTGCAACTATCTGGCCGGCCAACTTCAACCTCGATTCCGCTCGCTCGCGCTCGGTGATTTCCTGTCTCAACCGCTCATTGGTTTCGGAAAGTTCGGCTACCCGTTCCTCCACTCGCTTCTCCAACTCATCGTGCGCCTGCTGTAGCTCACGCTGATGTCGCTTCTGGATGAGGAGTCGGTTCTTCTCAACGGTCAAGTCTTCGATGAGCACAAGGATGAACCTCTCACTGCCTACCCTGAGCGGTCGGAGGTGCATTTTTCCCCAGAGCTTGCGGTCGCCAAGCTGGAGCGACGCCTTTTTGACTTCGTGTTTTCTCTTGAGGAAGATCCGGTCCATCAACAACTTCACATCTTCCCCGTCGGCACGGCGGAGAAAAATGTCCACAAAGCTACGGCGTAGAGTTCTTTGACGGTCAGCCCACTGGTTGCCACACAGAGCGTTCTCAAAGATTATGTCATGGAATCGATCGATCACCAGGGCAGGGATCGGCAAAGACTCCAACAGCTTTCCCAAAGAGGTTGCTTCCACACCTCTCAGATCAAAGCTTCCCGATACGGTAAGGTCAGGGGTGATCAAACTGTTGAGGTCAATCGTTTCAGTCGTGCTGTCAACAATATTAAGGATATTGACGGTTGTCACGTCGCTGTCGACCTCGAAAGTGGGTAAGTCACCTTTTGTCATTCTTGAACCTTGCCGCGTTCCAACCTCAATGCGGAACCATAGATTTGACCCTCAGGCGCGTAACAGGACTGTGTCTCAGTGCTGAGTGAGAATCGTTCAATTAGATCCCGAAGTTCACGCATGCCCTCCTTTGAAATGTCGGTTATCTCGAAGCCCGCGAGGGCGCCGCCGGAAAATGATTCCCGTTTCACCCACCGGCACTGAGCCCGAAATTCAAAGGGATCAAACTCGCTGAGAGCGCCTACCTGAATCACGAAGGTTTTGGTTTCAGCAACATCGGTTTCGATACCGCGAACTCCTAAGCCATTTTCCGCTATGTCCACGATGGTCCCTTCTTGGGCCGAGTTCATCCTGTCATATGCCGTTACCGGTACCCGCAACGCGGGGAAGAATCTTTTCCCCTGACGCTTGTTGTGGATATCAATTTCGGCCGTGTCCTCCACAAGTTCGCTCCGGTTCTCCAGTTCATTCTTCCTGATGAAATTGCCGGTCACAAGTTTCCGAAAAACGCTCTGAAGTCCTTTGGAAGAGAGCCCGTACTTGACCATGAGCAGTGAGTCATCCACCCCGCCGCGGATATCGTTCACCAGGTTCTTCGCCTTGAGTCTCTTCTTGGGTGGCATGTCCGTTGGCTCCCTTCTCAATGCCGGCCATCCCGGAAGTCAGCTACAATTCTTCCAAGTAGTGAAGCGTTTGCCCCTGGATCAAGAATCGCAGCTCATGAAAGTGCGCTCTTGCGATGTCCGTTATCTCGAATCCTGCCGCGACATCACCGTTCTCCTGTTCCTTAACCCACCGGCATTTCGCGTCAAAACAGATCGTGGCAAACTCTCCGAACTCATCTGACGGGATCACGAGCCTCTTGATCTCACCAACCGCGGTTTGGATACCCGTTACACAGACCCCATGTTCGGATACATCATTGAGAGCCCCCCGGATGTACGGACGGCTCTGGTCACGGACACGTATTTCACCGGCCGGATGCTCCCTCGGAGATCGACGCATATCCTCGACAGTAATCGCTTCACCGTAAGCCGGTAGCCGTTTCTCTATTTCAGTTCGGGCGATGAATTTTCCCTTTACGAGTTTTGCGAAAGCCGTCTGGAGCCCTTTGGATGAAAGCTGATGTTTTGCCATCAATTCCAAATCCGTCATCCCGGTTCGGATATCGTTGACAATTTCTTCGGCGATACGTTCTCGTCTCTCAACAAGTCGCCTCTTGGTGCGCTCAAGTTCAGCGCTTGACAGCCCGTACTTATCCATCAGATCGGGACCCGTTATCCCGGACCGGATGTCACGAATCATCTCCAGCGCATCGATTCTTCGCTTTCTGGTATTAGTGTGCATCCCCATGGAGCAACTCACCATTGTAATCAAGGCTTTATCCTTCGGCCTTCACACCCCTGCACGTCGCTTGTGAACGGCCATCCGCTCCGGGCCCATCCTCTCTTCAATTATCCGGCAAAGAGTCTTCACCGAAATGGAACAATCGAACGAAGTTCCTGAGGTCCCGCTTAGATCGCTTGGACATGTTTACTATTTCAAATCCCGCCACAGGGTACTCAACATCATGTCCTTTGGTCTCGATCCACCGACACCTGGCTTCCAGGAATATAGGATCAGCGGCCATGAGATCGTCCAATGGAAGACGAAAAGCCTTGATCTCTTCCACCCGCGACTCGATCCCGGCCACACGCATCCCGGTTTCCGAGATGTCTCTGACCAAACCCTTGTTTGAGGATCCGTCTTCGAATATGCGAAGCGGGAATGTCACATCAATTCGGGGGTGTCCCCGCCCTGCTGTGACATCGACCGCCTCCTTGTAGGCCTCAGAGATCTCATACAGTTCAGCGTGCCCGATCGCTCCGGCATGGACCAATTTATTCAAAAGCCTCCGCAGACCTCTGGATGAAAGCCTGTACCTCTCTTTCAGCTCCGAATCGGTCAGACCCAAGCGCATTTCATCGACAATTTCTCTGGCTTTGATTCTATGCTTGGAGGGCAACATATCCAACGAACCTCCGTCCACTGGATCAAGTTGTTTCGCAAAGCCGTGACCAGTTTTCCAATGCGTGGATTGACCGTCCTCGTCGCCTACCCATCGCAGTGTCATGCGATAGGTGAAAGCATGCGGAAGGCACTGCAAGTCTCTCGCGGAGCCGCCGATTGGTCTCGTATTTCTCGGCTGCAATGACCTTCGCCTTGGACCTGAGAGCGCTGGCTAGAAGTCGGCGTCATTCTAAGTAATATCGTGCCCCCAAACACATGATGTGTCAATGCCAGTTGATTGCCAGCAAGGGTGGGTATGCAAACTACCTAATTGGCGATATGGTCCGCCATTACTATTAGTTTCGTGCGAATATCGCTTCGTCGTCTCAACCGCGCTCATGGGAATCCGACACTATTCTTGAGAACCGCTGTATGAAGCGGCCGGCCTAATGCTTCACCTCTGTGGCCATCAGGAAGGATACCAAGTCGTTGCCGGTACCTACCAACCCAAGTTTTCTCCTTATGTTCCCACGGTGAAAAGAAACTGCTTTGGCAGATATTCCCATGATCGTTGCGATTTCCTTTGATGTGAGACATGATTTGAGGTGCAGACAAACTTGGATCTCACGGGGTGTAAGGACTTCAGCCTGCTCAATGAGTTGGGGACCGGTCAACGAAGCGATTTTTTCGATTTGGAACTCCATCGAATCAAGGAGCAGTTCCGCCTTTTTCGGAGAATCGCAGACTCTGAGTTGATCGAGAATGGGCCTTAGGACAGAGTTGCAGTTTTGAGTCACCTTGTCTTCCAGATCCCTTTTCTCCGTCTGCACGCTCCGTAACACAATGGCGAGCCCTTCACTGTATATCTCGAGCCGACCCGCATATTCCTTGATCTCTTGTCGGGATTCTTCAAGTTCGACGGTTCTTTCGTAAACACGGTTTTCCAGCAAGGTTGAATACTCATCCAGTCGCCGGTACGCGAAGTTCAGCGCGTCCTCCGCCTTCTTGCGATCCGTGACATCACGGAAGATGCCTCTCGTGTTGACAGGCTTGCCGTCTTTGAAGCGACAGTTGATGTTCCCTTCCACTACAACCGGCCTACCTTCTTTTGTAACGAATACAGCTTCAAGGTTCGAGATAGTCCCACCCGACACCACACGCTGAAAAGCTTCCTTGAATTTGGAAGTGCTGTCTTGGTGAACAAAGTCGAAGAACGAAAGTCCTTGAATTTCGTTCTCGGAGTACCCTAGAGTTTCGCGCCACGCCTGATTAGCAAAAACGAGACGGCCGTCGGCGTCTACCATTTGAATTAGATCATTGGCCGACTCTAAGAAATCCTTCAACCTATCCTCGCTCTCTCGCAGCGCCTGTTCCGTCCGCCTGAGCTCGGTAAGGTCAATGCCGATCCCTCTTAATCCGACGACTCTATTGTGTGTAATGATGCGAGTCGTGTGAAACCAGATGGGAAAAGTTGTGCCATCCTTTCTGAGACCCAGGAGTTCATTGCCACCCATTTCTTTTCCGCTTAGGACCTTTTGCATGTTCTCCAGGCCTGTGTTTCTGTCATCGGGCGCGAGAATTTGTGAAGCCATGATGCCTTTTTCCAAGTCTTCTTGCGTGTAACCCAAAAGGTCAAGAGCAGCCTGGTTCGCGAAAGTGGCAACACCCTCTTTGTCCAGTTCAAAGACCGGTTCAGGCAACAACCGGGCCAAGTCCCTGAATCTCTGTTCACTTGCCCGTAGGGCCTCTTCCGCCTGTACCTGGTTGGTGACGTCGCGACATGTTCCCGTAATTCGTACCGATTTGCCGTCCTTGTCGCGTTCCACGACCTTACCGTGCATCAACATCCATCTCCAATCCCCGGACTTGCTCCTGAATCGATATTGAACGTCAAGATAAGGTGATTCGCCGACAAAATGCTCGTTGAGTTTTTCCAAGACATAGGGCCAGTCTTCGGAGTGGCTCAGACTCTTCCAGGTCCGAAAAAGCGGCTTGATGTCCCCGACCGAATAACCGAACGCTTCCAAGGCGCGTCTGTCCCAGACGGTCTTACCCGTTTGAAGATTCCAGTCCCAGGCGCCCAGGTTCCCACCCTCCAGCGCGAGTTCCAGCCTCTCCTCGCTTTCCCTCAATCGTCTTTCCATTGCGGACTTGTACAGCGCGATTTCTATGCCGCCACGCAGAGCTGCTTGAGAAATCGGCTTTGTGAGGTAGCCAAAGGGCTCTGTTATCTTCGCCCTTTTCAGGAGACCAGGGTCCGAATATGCTGTGAGGTAAATGACCGGTATCCTGAAGCGAGACTGGATATGCCCGGCCGCCTCAATCCCGTCCATCTCACCCCCTAGTAAGATATCCATGAGCACCAGATCCGGCATGGTCTCGCCGGCCTCAGTCACAGCTTCCTCTCCCGTGGACACCCTAGCCGCGACCTGGTGTCCCATCTTTTCGAGGCGCGCTTCCAAAAGCGCCGCCAGCGTTTCGTCATCTTCGACGATGAGAATATTACAAGGTGCCATCGGCCTATCCACGTCCTGAAATTACGGGCTCTTTGAAGTCGCCCCGATCCGACGTGCCTTCAACACTGGACGGGCCGGTTTTTCTGTCCGGATATGGCCCACCCAACTGTGTATCACGCTTTGGTCTTATGCGCGCCTTGACTCAGCCTCCTGAAAACCTAGGGTAAGTTGCTTCGTGCCGTCCTACTTATAATACAATATCACTACGTTGTATGTTACAGGCCGCCTGTCTCTGCGTCAAGAAAAAAGGCCGCAAATGGAAATTCCGTCAAGTTTGTGAGTTGTACGGACCTTCACGAAAATCGCGGTGCGGATTTCCACCAGTGATGCGCACTCACGGCCGGTGCAAGGACCGGTCGAAGGATGCCACGAAACAGTGCCATAGGCCGACACCCGGGGTTCTTTCTTGAAAATCCGGATAGGATTGTTGCTTTCAGTGTATGATGATCCAGGCGGACACCGGGCCATGCGCACGCAGGCTCAGATTGGCACGATATAAGATGAAGACGAAGATCGTAAGATACATCATTCCCGAGCGTATACCTTGGTTTGCAGCGGGGCTGTATAGTGAATTGGCTCGCGGAGCCGGCGGCAAGTATTATAGGCAGGTGGCCGAGGAAATCGCGGCCGCGGCAAACCAAGGGAGCATTCTTGATGTTGGCACAGGTCCGGGCTATCTTCCAATCGAAATTGCCCGGATAGCCCCACATGTCAAAATAGACGGCATTGACCTGACGAAAAGGATGATCATATTTGCGCGTGTCAACGCAGAAGAGGCCGGGGTGTCGGACAGGATCCGTTTCACGGTAGGTAACGGTAACAGGACCGCGTTTCAAGACAATTCATTTGACATGGTCATCAGCACGGGCGCATTTCATAGCTGGAGAAACCCGGTGAAGGTGATGAACGAGTGCCGTCGGGTGTTGAAGCCGGGAAAAGAGGCATGGATCTATGATCCGGCTCAGATCGTCACCCGAGAGACGCGAAAACCGCTTCAAGAGAAGCTCAAAGGCCTTGACAGGCTCGCCCTAAAATGGGCCGTTGTCACTTCCAAAGCGGTGAAAGACTTTACCAGGGAAGAGATACGGGAAATGATCCACAGCACCAAGTTCAGGGAGGGTCGAGTCGAATACACGGATTGGATGAAGATTACCCTGAAAAAGTAGAAAGCGTGGAAACGCGGCAAAACAAATGGAACTGACCTGCGTAATCGAGAAAGGAACAGGGAAGGGCGCGTTCTTCACAAGTCTGGACTGGGTAGTGGAACAGTTTCAGAGCAAATTGGGGTTCCGACCGTTTCCCGGGACACTCAACGTGCGCGTCTTGGAAGAGGATCTACCCAAGCTTGGTATGTTCACTGCCGAAAAGGATCTTGAGTTGATCCCAAGCGACCCGGATTTCTGTGCCGCCGGCCTGAAGCGTGTACGGATTAACGGAGTTCCGGCTGTGGCGGTGTTTCCCAGTGAAGACGTGCGTGTTCATGGAAAAGAGATCATCGAAATAATAAGTGAGTTCAACCTCAAGGCGTCTCTTAACCTGGTCAACGGCGACCAGGTATCTATTACCGATATGTGAACCGAACCATTGCAGCAGCAGTGCCATGAACAGTCATGCCCAGAGAAGGGCAAAACCAAGCATGAAGATGCCCTTACCAAGGGGGGAGCCCTGCCGTAGGGGCTACGCATGCGTCGCCCTCTTGGATGCTCGGTCAGTGACGGCATTCGATGGACTTGCGGTGGCATCCATTTTCATACAAAAGGAAAGATAGTGCCGGCGAGCGCAGACTTACATTGGAAAGGAACAGTATTGAAAGGGATTGTTTTTGATTTGGACGGAACCCTCACGGATTCTAATGAAGTTTACTATCGTCTCTTTCGAGACGCTACGGCCGACGCGGGAATACCTGTAAGAAGAGAGGATGTTTGGGAGCCTTTGGCCGAGGGTCTTGATCTGTGGGATCATGCCATCCCGATTGATATCCCGGATCGCCACAAAAGGATCGAACAGATCAAACGCACACTGGCCCCGGTCTTTCGGGAGGCCCTGAGGCATGTGCAACCTCTGCCGGGGGTAGGCGAGGTATTGAAAGCACTGCAAGAGCGGAAGCTCAAGCTCGGTCTGGTCACGGATTCCGGGCGATATGCATTGCGGCCGCTGGAGGACCGATCACTTGCCCATTATTTTGAGTCCATTGTCACCAGGGACGATGGGCTTCCACGCAAACCCCAACCCGACGGCATACTGGAGTGCCTCAGGACCATGGACATCGACCCGGGTAATGCCATCATTGTTGGGGACTCGCTACTGGACATTCGTGCCGGAAGAGCAGCGGGGACCTTGACAGTAGGAGTGCTGACCGGTTTGGCGAGTCGCCGCCAACTGGAAGCGGAAGCTCCGACCGCGCTGGTGGAAGATCTGACCGGGCTCCTGACAATACTGGATGCGAAATCACTTTCCGACCCGGACGGACCTGGCGAGGGATGAGTGAAACCACTTCGCTCTTGAACAAGTGAGAATCAGTTCCCGGGCGGCACTGCCTGCTTGTCCGGTCCCGCGGGACTGGATTACTACTCGTTTGATTGCGCATTACTCTGAGAATGGGTGGACTGCAAAATCCCACGCGTGCCTCCCATTGGACAACAATCCAAGAGGGCGACGCATGCGTAGCCCCTACGTGCGAGACCCACGACTTTGCGGACATTTTCATGCTTCGTTGTCGCTTTCTTACGATGGCAGTATCAGCCGTTCGTTTGGGATGTCAAGGATCAAAACTCTTTGCTCATGAGAGTCCCAGAGGGACTCTTGAGAGTAGCCCCGGAATTCATTACGGGGTAAGCCGTCCAGACGAAGGAAAATCCAAGTCCCGGAGGGACGACTGAGCTCGTCTGCTGTTTGATTGCCTCCAACGGCGCTGACCGCCAAATCGTGAATAGGGCAAATCCGCTTGCTGCCTCTCCCTGTGGGACAGGGTTGGGGGGGATTCTGCCCATGTGCAAGAATCACCTCTCAATCCGACAGAAGTCTTGAAAGCTGATATAAGCTACTGTATTACCGAGATGTTATGGGACGTTCACCTGAATCCTCATATAGAACGCAGCCATCATCTTGTCTTCATGGAAATTGTTTTGCAGGAACAAAATTCATCAATGATTAGACTTGATTTGCCACACTTCTTTATGCTATACTTGCGTCTACGAGTGTAGTGGGCTTCCATGAAAAACAAAAATGAACCTCTGCTCTCCTAATGATGAGGCGAGCTTACTGTACAAGGAGTATCGGCATGGCAACAAGACGAGCAGGACTTGTCCTTATCGCAATCATTATACTGGCAGCGGTGCCGGTGATGGCCCAGAACCAGGGATTCTTGGGCCCTCCCGGGTCCGGCCTACCACCATTTGCAAGCCCCATGAGCATGATCGGTCCCGCGCCGGTTCAAGGGTACTCGCTCTATCCGGGCACGGGTATTCCCTCCGGGCCTGGGGCGTGCGGACCGCGGGTCTGTATGCCAAGTCGCCGACCTTTCTGCTCTCTTGAGCCGAGCGTGTCCGTGGGATACCTGATCAAGGACCGTGGCCTGGGTTTGCTATTCGATTCCAATGATGGAGTGGGAATCGCCGGAATAGCCAATTTCAGACAGGATTTCACCATGAGGGGGATCTGGTTGGAACTCATGGTCCCTGTGGCTCTTTCCGACGGATTAGGAATCGCCCTGGGTGGGGCTCATCTTTTCCCGTTTCAAGATCGGTCCCGCGAGGTATACAACACGGGGGTCCTAGCGGCCATGAGGAACTGGGCCACCGACACCCAGTGGTGGAACTTGCAAGTGGCAGGAACTTACCAGGTCTTTCCTTCAGTAACGGCAGTTGCAGGTTTTCGTTGGGATTCCTTCATGGCCAATTTCACGGATTCCCAAGACATAATTGGAATCGCCGGGCTCAACACTGATCGGGCCGATGTGACTTTCAGCGGTTACATCCCATTCTTCGGTCTGCTCTTTCAGACGAGCGTAAGCTACGGTAGCGTGCTTACGGCCGGTGTTACCGGATTTCCAGCTATGTGGGCGTCGTTTGACTACAAGGAAACTTTTGGAGGAGCGGGTACCAGATTTGAAGCGTCAGGGGCCACTGCCGCGGGCCATTTCATTGAGGCCTTCGGGGAATACATGCTCCTGATGAACAACTTGGCGGCTGGGGCCTTTGTGAAGTTCAGCTCTATTCACGGTACCGACTCAAGCGTGACTCTGAGCTCACTCGGAGGCGTAGTTGGCGACGCAGACTTCAGCTTCGACATCGACAGACGGAACTGGATCTTCGGCGCCAAGGCGAGCATGGCCTTTTGAATCCGTCTATGGGAGCGTCGGGGGTATACCCGAAAAGCCTCCAACTCGGTGTGATTGATCGGGTGGCGGTCTTCTGAGCGGCCACACGAAGCATGATCGAAACAAGGATTTGTCAGCCGTTTGTACTCCCTTCCGTAGCGAGCAAGCTGCTCCATGCCGGCCCGGTCAACCCTTGAACCGGGCGTAGCAGACTCCGATACTTCTGCTCGTTCCCAGGCGCGCGCCTGGGAACGAGGGGAATCACAACGCCGCATCCATGCCCCTCCGATCAGTAGCTGCCCCCATACTTCCTGGAACCTTTTGGACTTTTGAGCATCTAATTCTAATGATAGGGGCGGTCGCCCCGACAATTCGACAGAAGTCTTTTAGTGAGGGGTTGTCAATCGCCGCGGGAGTGAGCTCCCGATTGATGATCCGGAACAACCTTATGGAAACTCCAACTCAGTCGAAGCGATTGACTGAGATCAAACCCCTGAGATGAGGAGTACGCAATGAACTACCCGGTTGTAGCAAATGAGTTCAACTATTTCTTGAGTGAAGTCAGGAAGATCAAGGTGTTGTCTCGTGAACGTGAATACGAGCTTGCGGTCCGTTACAGGGAGACCGGAGATCGGGAAGCTGCGCACGAATTGGTGGTTTCACACCTGCCCATAGTTCTGAAGGTCGCGTTCAAGTATCGGCACTACCGACTCCAGGTACAGGATCTCGTGCAAGAAGGAACAATAGGGCTCATGAAGGCACTCCAGCGTTTTGATCCCTACAGAGGATACCGCCTGGTTTCCTTCGCCATCTGGTGGATAAAGGCCTATATCAGGAATTTCATTATCAAATCATGGAACCTTGTGAAACTCGGGACCACTCAGGCTCAGAGAAAGCTCTTCTACCGAATCGGAGACATCGGCGAACACATGGATGAGGAATCAAGGAGCGAGCGGATAAAGGATCTGGCTCTGGAGCTTAAGGTTAAGGAAGACGATGTCATCGAGATGGAGGCTCGCGTAAGGGCGCGAGATTGGTCGCTCAACGATACGGTGGGAGAAGCGGAAGGCCTGACCGGAATGGATCTGCTCGAAGACGAAGCGCCTAATCAGGAAAAGCTGCTCATGCAGAAGGAAACCCAGGCCGCTGTTTCCGAACTTACCGAGCAAGCCATGAAAAAGCTCGATCCCCGAGAACGACTCATTATCGAAAAGAGGTTCTTCGGTGATCCTCGGTGGACCCTGCAAAAGCTCGGTGACCACTTCGGGACAACACGTGAAAGGGTACGCCAGCTGGAAAAACGTGCTCTGGGGAAGCTCAAACAAGAACTCCAGTCCCATGAAGCGGAAGGACTCCTGCCGGCGTAATGATGCGGATAATCGTCGGAACCCTTGACTGATCACGGCAGCCGTGGAAAGTGTCGGCGCGTCTGCCGTGAATTCGCTCATGGCCCTGAAATCTCTTGACAAAACAACTCAAATATATGACTGTACTGACCTTTAGCGCAATGGAGTCATAATGGCGAGTCCAAGTGTTCCGCATACTCGGGACCGTTCGGACTGTGCTCCGTAGCTGGATAGCTGCGCAGTTTCCTCTTGTCCGGAAACGACAAACCCTGAGAAGTGTTCAGGGAATGGGCTGGTGTGTGATGGGACTCGTGTAGTTGGGGAGGATTGTCATGAGACGATTAGTCGTTCTTGGGATCATTTCGATGCTCGTGCTCTCCTCAGGAGCTGCCGCGCTTGCCTGGGAGTTTAAGATGACGGGCGAGACGATCTGGCGATATCGGTACGTCACCCAAACTGGGGACAACGACATCTTCGGGCGTCTCGATGAGAATATCAGGCTCGGCATCAATCATTTGAGGGACTATCCCACCCCGGGCACAACCAACCGGTTCGGAGCCAACGGTATCGGCATAATCGCGGGCGAGCACAACTTCGGCCCCGACATGAGCCTAACGGACTATCGAGCTACGATCTACCCGACCATAAAGGTCAATAAGGCCATAAAGCTAACGGGCTCCGTTAACTTGACCTCGCTGGGAATTCACTCGAACGGAAGACCGTACTACAACATGGAGATGTTCAACTCACCCACTCAGGAGGGAGGCGGCTACGCAAACTCCCTGTGGGTTCCGATCAGCGACCGCATGGCCGGTTCGAACGTGCCGAACATGTACTTGACCCTGCAGTGGTGGAAAGCCAGCATCAAGACTCCGATGCTGAATTTCAGCATCGGTACCAAGACCAGCGGCGCGGGTGTGGGGTACTGGAAGAACAAATTGGACCGAAGCTCCACATCTTTCGCAATCAGCGCCAGATACGGGCCTTTCAAGTTCGGAACCAGCCCCTATTTTGGCAGGGCAAACACGGGTTGGAACCGTTGGCCGCGAAATGACCGGCACGACAATAACCCGTGGCGAAATGAAGGTGCTCGGAACTATTTCGGCGGCTTAACCTTGTTCATTCACTACGCATCAGGGCCTCTTGAATTCACCTTCGCACAGGACGGTTGGCACACGCCGAACTGGCCGGATGCCGCTTACGAATTCCGCGCGGCCGATGGAGTCCCGCAGGCTATCGGCCCTTACAACGCGGGTAGCCGGCCCGGAGAGGACACGTGGGTCTACGACTCTGTGGTGGGCCTGAAATACTTCAACGGCCGGTTCTTTGCAAACGCTGAGGTGGCCCATTTCTGGGAGTACAACTCCGGCCGCGGGACGACTGAGAACAACGGCACGCGCACACGGGTCGGCCGGAACCAGGACGCGTGGATGTATGCGCTGGAAGGAGGCATCGTTGCCGGTCCTTCCAAGCTTACACTTTCGTACGTGCGGGCAACAGGTGATGATCCCGGCACTAGAATCACCAATGAAGACGCGGCCAATGGCGACGCGGGTGTGAGTCCGTATGCCATGCTGCCCTGGGGCTACTTGATGTACTACGTGTACGGAACCGGCACAAGTTGGAATCAGGCCGGTGAGGGTCAGCCCTCCAATTTCCACCACGCGGGTATTAGATTGGATCATGCCGTCGCATCCAACCTCAACGTGTTCGGAGTCTTCTCTTATTCGTGGCGCGATCAGACCAACGCGTTTTGGTTAGGGGGTAACGGTCAGTATGCGGCGCTGCGCCTCACCAATGAGGACCTCCGGACAAATGCCGCAAACGTTGCCGCGGTTCCCGACTCAGCAAAGGACATCGGATGGGAAGTGGACAGTGGTTTCACCTGGAGGCTGCTGGAAAACCTCGACTGGAATTTCACATTCGCCTATTGGCAGCCCGGCAGTTTCTGGGGTTATGCTTATCCCAACACAGCGGAAATCTACAGGGGTAACTGGCCAAACGCCCCGCAGGACTATGCAAGAGCCAGGGTGGATCCGACTCGCACTATTGATCCGCTATGTGCGTTCTGGACGTCACTGGACATCGATTTCTAGCGCGGATCTTCACGCCACGGGACCGGCCGCGTTCATGCCTGCGCGCGGCCGCGTCCCGACCGCATACCTAATCCCCCGGAACTCTGAATATTTTTATGCCCGGTGCTGCGTTTCTTGGGCGTGAAAGTCGGTATCAGCCGCTTGATTTCTAACGCCAGAGGGAAAAGATCAGGATCACAACAGCCGCGACAACCAGGACCGCGCTGATCGTGATAATGGCGGTTTCCCCGGAGACTTTTTGATCCAGGATGCTGTCGGGGTCCTCTTCCGGTCGCTCTTGGCCTGAAACGTACTCCAGCGTAAGGTCGTCGGGTCCTGCTGCCGTCCTCGGCATTTGATCCGGGTCAGGCGCGTCGACCGATGCCCTGGCAGGCGCAACCAGCCCGAATCCGGTCTCATTCATGAATGCGGCGCGGAAATCCGCTACTGATTCAAAGCGATCATCAGGATCGGATTTCATGGCTCGGATAACGGAGTGCGGCACATCTTCGCGCTCACCCACCCCGACCGGTGTCTGTCCCGTTAGAGCATAGTAAACTGTGGCCCCCAATGAATAGACATCGGACCGCGCGGACACTGATTTCCTGCCCCCATACTGTTCCGGTGACATGAAACCGACCGATCCCATGACCAGCCTCGCTGTGGCCGTGGTCCGCCTGGCTTGGGCCATGCGAGCTATGCCGAAATCGCACAGCTTTACCTTCCCGGAAATGCTCACAAGGATGTTTCCCGGCTTGATGTCAAGATGGAGGACTCCGTTTGAGTGAGAATATTCCAGCGCACTGCAAACGTGGAGCAAGATGGGAGTCAATTCATCCAAAGAAAGTTTTCCGGACCTGTTCAGGATGGCCAGCAGGCTTTCTCCTCCCACGAATTCCATGACAACGAAATGCCGATCCCGCACCTTTTCCAGGTTGTACACCCTTATGATGTTTTCATGAGCCAACCGTCGGGCGATGATCACCTCTTTCTTCAGCAGATCGATCGCCCGGTGGTCGCGGTTCAGGTCCCGGTGCAGGACCTTCAATGCCACGCGCATATCATTGAGGCTTCTCTGCTTTGCCTCGTACACACATCCTGCGCCTCCCTTTCCCACGAGCCGGACAACCTCGTACTCCTGGGCCACAACGGTTCCGGGAGGGATTGTGTCATATAGGGTCTTAGTTTTCTTGGCTTTCTTGGTTTCCCGTTCAACCACTTTGCGGCACCGCGTGCAGAGTTCATACGCAGTTTGGACATCTTTGCCGCACATTGGACATCTTGTGATCATGAAAGGAACTCTCTACCAGATCTATGGTCTTGGCTTCAATGACCGGGAAAACCCACCAGGCCGCACTTCAGCTGGACGCGCATTCAACATGGGGCCGGTACATGGTTTCGCAAGTACCTTGCCATTGGTGAATACCTCAATTTCCTTGTACCCGGTTCAGGCACAGAGATCAGCATCAACACTCTGCCGGGCGTTTTCCCGTCATTTCTTATCGAGTATCCCGTTCCACTTATCCAGCTGGGCTTTGGTATTGGCGAACAGATCGCCGGCATCATCTTCGATGACGACCGAGTTGATGTTGTCATTGGCTGTTATGCTGTTGACCACTTCTTGATCTTCGGGGCCGCGGATCTCGCCGAACACGGTGTGTTTGCCGTCAAGCCAGGATGTGGGCACATGGGTGATGAAGAACTGGCTGCCGTTTGTGCCGGGACCCGCGTTGGCCATTGACAGGATTCCGGGCTTGCTGTGCGTAAGTTCGGGCACAAATTCATCCTGGAAGTTGTAGCCCGGACCTCCGGTCCCGGTTCCGAGCGGGCAGCCGCCCTGAACCATGAAATCGTCTATCACCCGGTGGAACTTGAGCCCGTCATAGTACCCTCTTTGCGATAGATTCACGAAGTTCGCGACCGTCAATGGGGTCTTGTCCTCGAAAAGATTCAGGCGGATATCACCTTTGTTGGTCTTGATTGTTACTTTCACTTGATTCAATGCCTCCTTGTCTTGTTTGCCGGAAATTCCGGTGTTTGCCGCGAGCGCGGGCCGTGCCGTGATACTCTTGCAAAGAGATCACTCTGAACTCGTCTCCTCGGTGTCGGGCCATGAGTCCTAGCGAGAATGCATTGGCCCCCGCGATGGTGGTGAAATAGGGCACGTTATGGTTCAGCGCGGCCAGGCGGATAGGATAAGAATCTTGGATCGCCTTCTTGCCCTGAGCCGTGTTGATGACCATGTCGATCTCGCCTTTGTGTATTAGGTCGATGACGTTTTGCGTTCCTTGCTCGTGGACTTTGCCTGTTAGGTCGGCGGGCAATCCATTATCATTGAGACAGGCCCCGGTGCCGTCGGTGCAGACAAATGAGAACCCGCACCGCTTCAGACGACGCGCGACAATAACCGCTCCCTGTCGATCCCTCTCGGCCACGCTCAGGAAGACCGTCCCGCCCGCGGGAATCGGGAAATCAGTGCTGTACTGGGATTTCAAGAAAGCCGGGCCGAATTCCAGATCTATTCCCATGACTTCGCCGGTCGATTTCATCTCGGGACCGAGCACCGTGTCAACTCCCGTGAACTTGATGAATGGGAAGACAGCCTCTTTGACACTAATGTGATGCGGTAGTATTTCACTGGTGAATCCGATCTCAGCGAGCGTCTTCCCCGCCATGACCCGAGCCCCCACTTTGGCCAGGGGCACACCGATCGCCTTGGATACAAACGGTATTGTCCTGGAAGCCCTGGGATTTACCTCAAGCACGAAGATCTCACCTTCGTACAGAGCGAGCTGTAGATTCATGAGTCCTTTAACCTGGAGTTCCTTGGCCAAAAGGTATGTGATTCTTCGTATCTCATCCAGGTGATAGCGTCCAAGGCTGTACGGAGGCAACGAGCAAGAGGAATCGCCCGAATGCACGCCCGCTTCCTCGATGTGTTCCATTATGCCGCCGATTACAGCGTGTTCCCCGTCCGCTACCGCATCCACGTCGATCTCCACAGCGCTGGTCAGGTAACCGTCCAGGAGTATGGGATGGTCCGGCGACGCCTGGACTACCGTGTTCACGTATTTCTTCAGATCGGCTTGTTCGTGGATTATCTCCATTGCCCTGCCCCCCAACACATAGGAAGGTCGTACCACCAGCGGATAACCGATGCGTTGGGCCACTTCCATAACCTCACCGTACGAATGCGCTATGTCGTTGGGCGGCTGATTCAGCCCCAGATCTATGAGCATCTCCTTGAATCGTTCCCGATCTTCGGCCCGGTCGATGGCATCGGGCGATGTCCCGATGATCGGCACACCCGCTTCCCAGAGCGCCCCTGCCAGCTTCAGTGGGGTTTGACCGCCGAATTGCACCACAACCCCGTCCGGCTTCTCCCGGTCAACGATTTCAAGCACATCCTCCAGAGTGAGCGGCTCAAAGTATAGCCGATCCGACGTGTCATAGTCGGTGCTGACCGTTTCCGGGTTGCAGTTGACCATAATGGTCTCGTAACCGTCTTCACTGAGCGCGAAGGTCCCATGAACACAACAGTAATCAAACTCTATTCCCTGCCCGATCCTATTGGGGCCTCCACCCAGGATCATGATCTTCTTCTTGTCGGTACGCTTGGCTTCGTCCTCTTCCTCATAGGTGGAGTAGAGATAGGGCGTATAAGCTTCAAATTCGGCCGCGCAGGTGTCAACCCGCTTGAACACGGGCCTTACGTTCCTCTGATGTCTGAGGTCTCTAACGGCCTCTTCCGGGCGCCCTGTAAGTTGACCGAGCCTGATATCTGAAAAACCGTATGATTTAGCCAATCTGAGATTATGGTCCCCGTCCGCGTTGTCCAGGAATCCGGGTTGTTTCAACTGTTCTTCCATTTGGACGATCTGCTGAATCTGAGTGAGGAACCAGGGGTCTACTCCATTGGAAGCTTCGCAGATTTCATCGACTCCCATACCTGCTCGCAATGCGTCGGCAAGGTGCCAGAGCCTGTCCGGAGTGGGTTTCCGAACCCGTTCAAGGATCTCCTCCCGCTCAAGACCGCTTTCAAGGCGCGGCTCCAGACCATAGACATCAATCTCCAGCGACCGAATGGCCTTTTGCAGGGATTCCTTGAAAGTGCGTCCAATTGCCATGACCTCACCAACAGATTTCATCTGAGTGGTGAGTGTGGGGTCCGCGCCGGCAAACTTTTCAAAGGTGAATCGCGGAATCTTGGTGACCACGTAGTCAATGGTCGGCTCAAAGGACGCCGGTGTCTTGAGCGTGATGTCGTTGTCGATTTCGTCCAGTGTGTACCCCACCGCGAGCTTGGCCGCTATCTTGGCGATGGGAAAGCCGGTGGCCTTTGAAGCCAGAGCGCTGGAACGGCTCACTCGTGGATTCATTTCGATCACTACCACTCGGCCGGTATGGGGATGGACCGCGAATTGAATGTTTGACCCCCCGGTATCAACGCCGATCTCTCTGATGATGGCCACGGACTGATCGCGGAGTATCTGGTATTCCTTGTCCGTCAAGGTCTGGGCAGGCGCCACGGTAATTGAATCACCGGTGTGAACGCCCATTGGATCGAAGTTCTCGATGGAACATATGATCACCACATTGTCGCTGTGGTCGCGCATGACCTCAAGCTCGAATTCCTTCCAACCCAGGACCGACTGCTCCACTAGAACGCGTCCCACAGGCGAGGCTTCCAACCCCCATTGGGCAAGGTTTTCAAACTCCTCCCTGGAAAACGCCACGCTGCCGCCGGTACCGCCCAAAGTGAATGAGGGCCTGATAACGTTGGGGAATCCCACTTCTTCAGCTATTTGCCACGCTTCTTCCAATGATTCCGCGCACCCGCTCACCGGGAGATCCAGGCCGATATTGCTCATGGCCTCTTTGAACCGGTCCCGATCTTCGGCCTTGTTTATGGCCTCTATCCCTGCTCCGATGAGCTCCACTGAGTATTTCTCGAGCACTCCCATATCGTGGAGTTGCACCGCTAGATTCAGTGCGGTCTGACCTCCCACGGTCGGAAGAACAGCGTCCGGCCGTTCCCTCTCGATGATCGTCGCGACAATGTCGGCTTTGAGCGGTTCGATGTACGTGGCGTCCGCGAACTCCGGGTCGGTCATGATGGTGGCCGGGTTTGAGTTGACCAGCACAACCCGGAAGCCTTCCTCCTTGAGCGCCTTCACGGCCTGGGACCCGGAATAATCGAATTCACAGGCCTGACCGATAACTATCGGACCGGATCCGATGAGAAGAATTGATTTCAGATCTTTTCTTTTCGGCATATTACTACTTACTCTAGCTCCGGCCACATCCTATACGCCGGGACTGTTGACTTTGGCACGAGTCCTTGTCGTGGAATCAACGGAGACTATAGGATTGAAAAGCTGAAAATTCAAGGAAAACCCCGGCGATCCAAAAATTCGCTTCCGTGAACCTTTACTTGCGTGCGACTCGATCAGACCCGCGCGTGAACTGGTGGCACGAGTCCCGCAATGGCGATTGCAAGTCTGCTCTGCGTCGTACCCGGCATGAAGAGGGCGTAGCATCATACTGCGCCCCTACGAAGACCTGCCCCCCGACGGTTTGCGAAATCATTGAATGCGCTGGAAGTCCCCCCTCGTCAGTGAAGGATTGCTCGCTTCCGACGGTCGGTCTCGAAAACAGGTCCGAACGGTGGTATGCTGGTCCGATGACCCACCTGCTCGGCAGATGGCGGCAAGGCGCCGGGTCCCCGGCGTAGGGGCGACGCATGCGTCGCCCTCTTGGAACTCGCTCAGTGACGGCACTCGATGGACTTTGCAATGCACGCACTTTTATTGGGACAATTCCGACACGGACGCAGATGATGACGATTCAAGCACGGCTGCTGGAAGTCAGACCGATACTCGGTGAATCATGGGCCTTGGGCTGGCCTATGATCCTGATCATGTTCTTCAATTTTGCCATAGGGCTGGCCGATGCTTACGTGGCAGGGTTGTTGGGCACTGATATTCTGGCCGCTGTGGGGTACGTGGGGCAATTGTACTGGACCCTCATGATAATGGCCAACGCGCTCTCAGTGGGAGCGGTTTCCATGATATCGCAGGCTCACGGAGCCAAGTGTTTCGACGGAGTGGGCAGCATATCCGCGCATTCGCTGGTGATGGGCCTCCTGATATCGGGTGTGATGGCCCTATCCGCGGCGGTGTATCCCGGCGCGATAGTCCGCATAGCAGGGATGCCTGAAACAATACAGGAAACTGCCGAAGTCTTCTTACGAATCTTCTCCCTGGTTCTGATTCCTACATACTTAATGATAATAACCGGCGGAATTCTGCGCGCGTCGGGCAGAGTGCGAATCGCTATGGTCACAGCGTTCATCGCTGCGGCTGTGAACGTTGCGGGCGATTTCATACTGGCCCTGGGATGGGGTCCGATCCCTGCAATGGGTTTCAGAGGAATCGCGTGGGCCACGGCTATCGCGACCGCTCTGGGGGCGGTGTTGAACCTTGTGTTCATGTTTTACGGGCCCAATCGCATCAGGCTGTGGTCGGTGCTCAATCCGCTTCCTCGATGCTTTAAAAACCTGATTAAACTGGGAGTTCCATCCGCCATACAGCAAACATCCTGGAATGTGGGGACTTTAGTGGTCTATTTCCTTGTGGGCAGTCTTCAGGCCAAGGAAATAACAGCGCTTGCAGCCTTGACCGGTGGTGCGCGCATAGAGGCAATAATATTCCTCCCTATATTCGCGCTCAGCATGGCCGCTGCCGTGCTCACGGGCAACAGGCTCGGATCGGGCGACATTCGAGGGGCCCGTACCG